>JBGUMY010000181.1:0-6080 GCA_045117095.1 Bacteroidaceae bacterium
GTGCTTCGAACTACGTGAACCGTCTGAACGACAACATGAACCAATATGTAGATGTGGTGAGTTTCAACCAGTACATCGGTTGGTATCGCGATGTGAACGATGCACCCAAGATGAAATGGGAGATTCCTTACAACAAGCCCGTCATCATCAGCGAGTTCGGTGGTGGTGCCAAGTATGGCTATCATGGTGAGAAGAACCAACGCTGGACAGAAGAGTTCCAAGAAAACCTCTATCGCGAGAACATCGCCATGATTGACAAGATTGAGGGACTTTCAGGCACTACGCCTTGGATTCTGAAGGACTTCCGTTCTCCTCGCCGTGTGTTACCCGACATCCAGCAATACTACAACCGCAAAGGTCTCTTCAGCGATAAAGGTGAGAAGAAAAAAGCCTTTTATGTGCTGCAGGAATGGTATAAGACGAAGTGAAAAGTGAAGAGTGAAAAGTGAAAAATTTGCTACCGCAAATGTTTGTCAATTGTTGACGTGCAAATGCGGTAGCAAATTTTTCACTTTTTGTTTTTCACTTATCCTTTAGTACGTAAGTACCACAGGCAGTTCTTTTGCTTGCTCAATCATGCGTTCCAGCTCTGATACGCTGGGCACACGATTGCAGAGATTCTTCTGCTCATTCACCTCAACCAACTTGGGCTGGAGGTTAGCAGCCACACGATGACGGAATTCTTTCACGGTGTCCACGCCAGCAGCCTCGAGAAGTTCTGCAAACTGACCAGCGATACCGTTGATGCGGAAGAGGTCAGCGTGGTTTGCCCATGTGAGGATAAGTTTGGAACTGATGCCTGTTTCTTCAGCCAAAGCCTTGCGACCAGCAGGAGTGGCACACTTCTCCAGATACTCTTCAGTAGTCTTGATACCTGCTGCCTGGAGTTTTTCGGCATACACGGGGCCAATGCCCTCTACGTCAATGATTTTGTAAGCCATAGTAATCAAAAGTTTTAGAGTTATTAATTAAGTATTCATGTAGTTTGGTAATCAACCTGTAAAGATTGTACTTTTGTTTGCAAAGATAGAGAAAAGTTGGGAAATGCAAGTCAGAAGAGAGATTTTTTTTGTTAAAGGGGGCTTTTTTTCGCCTCTTTTCGTCCAACTCCTAACTTTTTCTTACCTTTGCAAGGCATAAGAAAAAAACAATTGTATGGTAAAGTTATATCCTTTCTTGTTTGAGCCGAATCTTCATGCCGTGGTGTGGGGAGGAAAACGTCTGCGTCCTTATAAAGGTTTGGAGAAAACTGATGAGCCCATTGGAGAGAGTTGGGAAGTGAGCGCTGTGCCTACGAGCACCAGCATCATCAGTAATGGTGCGTTGGCAGGGAAAGATCTCAATACGGTAATAGATATTCTGCCTGAAGAGATTTTAGGTGAGTCGGTGGTGAGGAAATATGGCGCTCAACTGCCTTTGTTGGTGAAGTTTATCGATGCGGAGAATGACTTGAGCATTCAAGTGCATCCCAACGATGAGATGGCCAAGCGTGAACATGGGAAGTTTGGCAAGAGCGAGATCTGGTACATCATCGATGCCAAGCCAGGCAGTTACCTGTATGCAGGTTTCAAGAAGGAAATCACCCCAGAGGACTACAAGCGGAAGGTGGCTGATGGCTCAATTATCGAGGTATTGGCAAAACATACGGTGAAAGCTGGCGACGTATTTTACCTACCTGCTGGACGTGTGCATGCCATCTGTGGCGGCATCCTCTTGGCAGAGGTGCAGCAGTCTTCCGATGTCACTTACCGCATTTTCGACTACAACCGTCCAGGGATGGATGGAAAACCCCGCAAACTGCATACGGAACTGGCGGCTCAAGCACTTGATTTCCATGTGGAGGATGACTACCGCACACAATACAGCAATCTGGAAGGACGTGCCAACCGCATCATCGATTCTCCCCATTTCAGTGTACGTGTGACGGAGATGACGGGCATGTTCCATCGCAACCTTCTCAAGTACGACAGTTTCATCATCAGCATGTGCATCAAGGGTGACTGCAAGATTCGTCTCCGCATGACGGGCGATGAAATCCTGCTCAAGGAGGGCAACAGCACGCTGATTCCAGCCGCCATCGCTGACTATGATGTGATTCCACTACATGGCAAGACCCGCATCCTCGACACCTACATCGACAACAAAGACCGCAGCTTTGGCAGTCAAATCACAAGATTCTTGCATATTACAAGTAAATAAGGAGTAATAGAGGAGTTAAAAAAGAATTTAAGGGGGAGTTATAGAGACGATGCTTTGCCACTAGCATGACATACGTCCCCATAACTCCCCTTTAACTCCTCCATAAATTCCCTTTAACTCCACAAAAGTGAGCTTGCGAACCTTCAGTTCGACGAAGTCAAACTGAAATTCACTTAAATATATTCTTCAGAATCTCGTTGGTCACTCGCTTGGTAGCGGTGTTGGCAGCCGTCTTGGCAGCTGATTCGAGGATGGAACCTGAGTTTTTCTTCGATGTCGAAGAGGCTTTTTTCGTGGTGGAGGTCTTCTTGGTGGTAGAAGTGCTACGAGAGGACGAGTTACCAGTGATCGTCTTGCCGACCGACGTGCCCACCTGACGACCTACAGAACCCAACACGGCCCCAATCAGCGTACCGAAAATGGTGCGTTTCCACATACTGGAGTTCTTGGACTTCTCCTTGGCAATACGCTCTTCTTCCTTACGGCGACGTTCAACCTCCTTCTCCTGCTCCTTACGAAGACGTTCGGCTTCCTTTTCCTGTTCTTTCCGCAGACGCTCAGCCTCACGTTCTTGTTCCTTCTGAAGTTTTTCCTCTTCACGCTGACGACGTTCAGCCTCTTTCTCATCCTCCTTGCGTTGGCGTTCAGCCGCCTTCTCCTGCTCCTTCAACTGCTTCTCCTCTTCCTGACGGCGCAACATGGCAGCAGCCTCTGCATCCTCACGTTCCTTCTGGGCAATCAGAATCTCATAAGCACTCTCACGGTCAAAATAGCTGGCATATTCCTTGATGTGGTCAGGCGCTGCATGCTGGATGTCAAGGCGCTGTCCTTCGGTAATGGCACCTATCTGACTGAGTGGGAAAAGTATCTTGGCGCGCTGCACCACAGTTGGTGCTCCTTTCTCGTCCAACACAGAAACCAATGCCTCGCCCGTGCCCAGTTCCATGATGGTCTCTTCTGTACTGAAGTTGGGATTGGCACGGAAAGTCTGGGCTGCCACACGTACTGCCTTCTGATCTTTGGGGGTATAAGCACGGAGCGCATGCTGGATGCGATTACCAAGTTGACCGAGGATGGAATCTGGAATGTCGGAAGGTGACTGAGTGATGAAGTAGATGCCCACACCCTTGGAACGGATGAGTCGGATCACCTGTTCGAGTTTATCCACCATCGCCTTGGAGGTACCATCGAAGAGCATGTGCGCCTCGTCGAAGAAGAAGACAAGTTTAGGCAAATCCATATCGCCCACTTCTGGCAAGGTGGCATAAAGTTCCGTCATGAGCCAAAGGAGGAACGTTGAATAGAGTTTCGGATTAAGCATGAGCTTGTCGGCTGCCAACACGCTCATCACACCCTGGCCATTCTCTGTAGCAATGAGGTCATTCACATCAAAGGCGGGTTCGCCAAAGAACTGGTCGCCACCCTCACTCTGAATCGCCAAAACAGCACGCTGGATGGCACCGATGCTGGCAGGGGATATATTGCCATAGACCGTTGTGAAGAGATTCGTATTCTGTCCGACAAAGTCGAGCATCAGACGTAAGTCCTTCAGGTCAATAAGCAACAACTGCTTGTCATCGGCAATTCGGAAGACAATGTTGAGCACACCGCTCTGCACATCGCTCAAATCCATCAGACGGCTGAGAAGTTGAGGGCCCATTGCCGAAACGGTCGTGCGCATCGGGAATCCCTGTTCGCCAAACACGTCATAGAACCGCACGGGACAACCCTGGAATTCAGGATTGGGCACACCAAATTCATCCTTACGCTTCTCTATGAAAGAAGAAATTTTGCCAGGTTGTGAGATACCAGAGAGATCGCCCTTCATGTCGGCCATGAAACAAGGCACACCTACTTGGCTGAAGGTTTCTGCCATCACTTGCAGAGAGACAGTCTTACCTGTTCCTGTGGCTCCAGCAATAAGACCATGACGGTTACACATTTTGCCCACCAGATTGATGGGGCCTTTATCGCAATGTGCGATATACAGATTTTCGTTAAGGTACATATAATTTAGGATTAATGTGTGGAAGGATTGATGGGTTGAAGAATAGGAAATTGATGGGACTATTTCAATTCTTCAACCCTTTATTTTTTAGCGAAACGGGAAAGTCCGCTATTAAGCCATTCGACGAACTTGGGGATGTCCTCGTCGTAGGAATAGCTGCGTTCGAGCGGGTTTCCGTTGTTGTCAAGCAGAACATAGAAGGGCTGGGCAGTGGCTCCGAACTTAGTGGATTGGAGATAACTCCATCTGTCGCCTATGGTACGAAGCTTACGGGTGTTGCTGTTGTAAGACGTGTCGTACTCATAACTGTTCTCGCCATCAGTGGCAGACACCTTGAGGTCGGCAGTCACTCCCACGCTGATCAAAGGCTCCCCTTTTTCATTTTCAATCACCTCGAGGGGTTCCGCCAACTTGGTCTTGTCATCCACATAGAGTTGGATCAGCACATATTTGTTTGTCATGATGTCGGCCACCGTGGGGTCGGTGAAAACAGCCGCTTCCATCTTGCGGCAGTTCACGCAGCCATAACCTGTGAAGTCGATCATGACAGGCAGATGATGCGCCTGTGCATAATTCATGCCCTCCTCATAATCCGTGAACATCGGCTTCACCTCCTGTTCTGGAGCGAGGTTGAAGTCCTGCGTTTTCATCGGCGGTGCGAAAGCACTGACAGCCTTAAGTGGAGCGCCCCAAAGGCCTGGAATCATATAGATGGCAAAGGCGAACGAAATAAGCGCCAGGAAGAAACGTGGGATAGAGGTCTTCTGATGCATGACCACATTGCCCATCTCGTCATACTCCTCCTCATCGTGTGGGAAACGAATCCAACCGATCAGGTAAGCACCTAACAAAGCAGCCAAGACAATCCAAAGAGAGAGGAACACTTCACGGTCGAGCAATCCCCATCCATAAGCCAAATCTGCCACCGAGAAGAACTTGAGCGCAAAAGCAATCTCGACGAAACCTAAGGTCACCTTCACCACATTCATCCAGTTACCACTCTTCGGTGCCGCCTTGAGCCATTGTGGGAAAAGAGCAAAGAGGGTGAAGGGCAACGCCAAAGCAATGGCAAAACCCAGCATGCCGATGATAGGCCCTACGATGCTGGAAGTCACCACCTGCACCAACAGGAAACCGATGATCGGACCCGTACAGGAGAAGCTGACCAACACCAGTGTGAAAGCCATCAGGAAGATGCTCAATAGACCTGTAGTGCTGCTGGCCTTGTTATCGACAGCGGTGTTCCACTTCGAGGGCAAGGTGATCTCGAAGCCACCGATGAAGGAAATACCGAAGATGAGCAACATCAGGAAGAACAAAATATTGAACACGGCATTCGTGGCGAGGTCGTTGAGTGCTGATGCCCCAAAGATGGCCGTGATGACCAATCCGAGAGTCACATATATAATAATGATGCTGATGCCATACAGCACCGCATCACGAAGACCCCGCTTCTTTGCAGCCGCTTTCTCCTCTTCGGTCGAATTCTTCGTGGTGCCCCTCTTGAGGAAAAAGGAAACCGTCATGGGGATGATGGGCCAAACGCAAGGAGTGACCAATGCCACCAGACCGCCTAACAAGCCTAAAAGGAAGATTTGCCAAAGAGAGGTATTGGAGGTATCGCTATTGCCACCTTGATCATAAGCCGCAAGTTGGTCAATGACGGGCGACCAGATGGAGTAGCTCGGCGGGATGCCGAGGTCTTCCCCGTCACGTCGGGAAGAGTCCGGCGCGGTGCCGAGGTCTTCCCGACCAAGCTGGCAAGGGTTCGGCGCGGTGCCGAGGTCTTCCCGACCAGGCTGGCGAGGGTTCGGCGCAGTGCCGAGGTCTTCCCGACCAGGCTGGCGAGAGTTCGGCGCAGTGCCGAGGTCTT
>JBGUMY010000182.1:0-7782 GCA_045117095.1 Bacteroidaceae bacterium
AATCACGAGGTCGGGCAGATGGAGATTCTCCACGTAGGGCACCTCCACGAGCGACCCATACAAGTGATCCACGGGTACATTAAAGAAACCTTGAATCTGGTCTGCATGCAAATCCATTGTAATGAGACGATCGATGCCTGCCACACTCAACAGGTCAGCCACCAATTTGGCACCGATGCTCACTCTGGGTTTGTCCTTACGATCCTGACGAGCCCATCCGAAATAGGGGATGACCGCTATGATACTATGGGCACTGGCTCGCTTGGCGGCATCAATCATCAGCAGCAGCTCCATCAGATTGTCGCTGTTGGGGAACGTTGATTGCACCAGGAACACATCGTTGCCACGGATGGATTCCTCGAAGGATACGGCAAATTCGCCGTCAGCAAAATGCGAGATCACCATATTGCCGAGCGGACAACCCAGACTCTGGCAGATGCGCTCTGCCAAATACCTTGTTTTCGTGCCTGAGAATACCTTGAAAGCTCTTGCTTCACTCATGTTTTTATTTGGACTTTTAGTGAGTTGATTATAAATTCTTGTGCAAAGGTAGACAAATTATCCGAAACAACAAAAACAATCAGCTACAAATAATCACATTCAACCAAACTAAATGTAGAAAGAAAAAAGTTTCTGTCAATTATTACCAATTCATTAGTTTTCGTAGATAGTCTGTGAGTTCGCCTGCCATCTTCTCATGCTGACGCATAGAGGGATGCCAATCGGCTCCATAACCGAGACTGCCATCATGAGGTGTGAAATCAAAACGATAGACTTCTGCATCACCCTGCTTATGGGCATAGTCAGCTGTAGCATCAAGGGCTTGCTGGGCAGAACGGAGTTGGTCACCATTCATCATACAACCACAGAGGAGGACAATCTTTGCCTTGGTGTAATGGCTGCGCACCTGCTGGTATAGTTGTTTGAAACCATTAAGCAGGAGGATGGAGTCAGCACCTTGAGTGGAGGTGTCGTTGGTGCCGAGGTTGATGCACACCACATCGGGCGTGTAGCGTGAGAAGTCCCACAAACGTTGGTCATTATATAATAATGTGTAGGGGTATTCGGTGTTCATATTCACCTTGTCACCTGTGCGAGGACCATTGTAACTGCGATAGACACCAATGCCGCTTCGTGCCACAACGAGTGCTTGAGCATTGAGGTTACGGGCTGTGCGGGCAGCGTAGGTGTAGTAGTAGTTGGCGGTTTCCTCATCGTAGTGTTCGGCTTCAGATTGGGCTTCGATGCCATAGCCACAAGTGATGGAGTTGCCAATATACTCTATCTTGCGCTGGGGTAAGTTTGTGGCTGGAGCAAGTTTTTTTCCTTTATCGACAAAGAATCCATGAAATTCTGGTAGGTTCTCATAGCCTTCGCCCACATAAGTGACGATGGCTTGGTGAGTACCATCCTGCAAGTCACGTGCCAAGTTGACGATGGTGTTGCCAAGGAAAGAAATCTTGAAGGGCTCTCCACCGTCAATCTCAACCATAAAATAACCGCTATGGAGCTTGCACATCATGTCGAGCGAGGTGCCTGTGAAGCCCGTGCGTATCTGCACACCAGGGTAAGTGAAAGCAAGGTGCATGGGGTCAGAGTCATCAATCCGTCCGATGTACTGGATGTTGGAGTCGGTAGGGTGGAACAACTCTCGATTGGTGCTCTTCTGTTGCGTGTGGGCGCATTGGCTGGCAAACAGTCCCATGAGCAGCCCAAAACAAAATTTCATCATTTCTTGTTCTTTTTGATTCGGAGAATGGATACTGAATAAGCAGGCACGTCAACTTCGAACTGGTTGCTGACGCTGAGGGTCTTGGTCTCGTTGGTTTTCCAGCTGCGCTCACTTTTTGGGTTGCTGTCACCAGCCATCACTGTATAGTCGGCGGTGGTGCTGTAGCCGTTGAGTGTGTCTTCGCCCAAGTCAATATTCAGGTGGGTCTCAATGGGAAGGAGGCTTACCATCTTGATAATGAGGTCGCCTGTCTTAGAGTCGATGACAACAGACTTATCCAAATAGTTAAGCAGACCATTACTTGGAAAAGCTGGTTGAGCTTCTGAAGTAGGATAGGAGGCCTGAAGGTCTGAATACACATATTGGTCGCCTGCGTTCTGGCCATAAGCACGTTGCACATAGTAATTGGCAGTAGGCTTCACCTCCTTGTTGTTGAAGTAGATAAGGTCAGGATTCCAATTCGTGTGTCCTTCCTTGGCAAGGAGTGGAGCGTAAGAGGACATAACCACCACATCAGCATTACGCTCCACATTGGCAAGATAAGACGCCTCTATGAGCGCATTGATGATGTTATTGCCTTTGGATGCCCATTCGCCCAGATATACCTTGGTGCCTTCGCGATCATATTTGTCGTAGAAGTCACGATGGTGGAAGTACCAGCCGATGCTATTGTAATAGTGCTCATCGACAATGGGGATGTGCTTTTCCTTGGCTTCACGCCATCCGTACTCGTAGTCGCTGCCTTCCCAGAAGGGACCTACTGTGCCAACGATGGTGATTTCAGGATGGGCTTTCTGGATGCCTTCGATGAGGAATCTGTAACGCTTCAGGAAGGTCTCGCCAATAAGATCTTCGTTGCCGATGCCCAAATATTTGAGGTGAAAAGGCTTGGGATGGCCTGCCTTAGCTCGAATTTGAGCCAATGGAGACGTTTTGGCATCACCATTTGCCCACTCGATGAGATCCAGCAATTCTTGCAGATAACTCTCCATCGTGAGAGGCTTGCCATTGTAGGTGTAGGGCGATGGTTTCCCCTTCAGATCAGCCTCGAAGGGAATACCTCCTTGCTGACCTGCACCTCCCTTCCAAGAGTTCTGGCAAGGCACACCTGCAGCAAGGACAGGTAACGGTTCAGCACCGATGTCTTCGCAAAATTGGAAATACTCGTAGAAACCCAAACCTCGTGTCTGATGATAGTTCCAGATATTCATGTCGGGTTGACGTTCCCAAAGGTCGCCAACTGTAGCCTGCCAATGGTAAATGTTGTCAATGCCCTGACCATGCGTTGCGCATCCACCAGGGAAGCGGACGAAGCGAGGATGGAGGTCGGCAATCACCTCTGCAAGGTCTTTTCGAAGGCCGTTAGGATGTCCTTTGAAGGTCTCTTGTGGAAAGAGAGAAATGAAGTCGAGATTGATGTTGCACGCTTCAACTGGTTCTATGGCTAATATAGCCTTGTCGGCTGATACAGAAGGTGTTATTGTTTTCTTTTGTTGCTGCCATTCCTTGGTAGCTTTGAAGGAAACAGAAGCGATGGGATAACCATCATTCATTAACTTGACAAGGAAGGTACCTGATCCTTTGGTAAAGAGGGATATGTCATATTTCTTACCCTTTTGGAGCGTGATGCCATCCCATCCTGCGTTGATGAGTTGTGCACCAGACTTAGTGCTGAGCAGATGGGCATAATGAGGGTTGTTTTTGTGGAGGGGTGCTTGAGTCTCAATGCTCCATGTGGTACCCTCACCCAAGAGTTTCCAAGCAGTCCAGGCATTCCATCCACTATGGTCATCAGCTGTGTATTCGAAGTCGCGGTTCTGAATCAGTTCAGCATACAAACCTCCATCAGCGGCATAACTGATGTCCTCGAAGAAGATGCCCATAAGGTCGGGCGAGATCGCCTTGGTGTCGTTCATGTTCACCTTGAGGATGGCATTGATGCCTTTAGCAGTCTTCAGTACATCGGTGGCTCCGATGAAGTCTTCACGTTCCCAAGCCCCATTGCGGTCAGCACGCATCTTTTTGGCCAAGAGGTTCTCCAAGCCGCTGTAAGGAATGCGGATGATGTTGGTCTCAGACACTCGCTGTTGTGTGGCTAATATTTGCTGGAACTCGCTTTCAGCGATATATGGATAATCTTGAGGCTTCCAAAGTGCGAAATCCTCCGATTCCGTCACGGCTATCTGTGGATTTTGGGGATTGGGAATGAAAACGGATCTGTAAGTTTTACCATCGAAGGACAGCACAGGATAAAAGAGTTTCTTCTCGCTTCCCCATGTGCCATAATCACTCTCGAAGAGGTTGCAGGACACATGTTTCCAATGCTTCTTATCGATGGAATAGGCGATTTGCATGTCGCGTGTGCCGTTCTGCACATCTGGCCGCACCCATACAGAGTCTGGATGATTGGCAAAAGTAGGAAGAGAGGCAAGAATCATCCATGCCGCAAAAATTGATTGTTTCATAAGTTTTGGCTGGTTATTTTAATTGTTAGTTTTTCATTCTGTCACTTCAAATCGGACGGAACCGTTCTGAATGGATGTGCTGGCATAGAGTGAGTTGCCAGGGAAGAGGGTAGAAGCCTGTACGGTACCTGTGTGAACTTGGAGCGTGTAGATGCCTAAGGTATCTGGCACAACGAAAGTGAAAGAAGGCTCTATCTGACCGATGGACGCTTCACTTTTCGAAATAAAGTAGTCGTTCTTCTGTCCTGAACGCACGAGTGTCCAACTATAGCTCACTTTATACCACTTCTTGCCCTCAGAGAGGAACTTGATGGTGGCTTTCACCGTGTCACCTGTGGCAGGATGAGCAGGTTCAATCACTACTTCTTTGAAAGAGGGTGGCACAGAATCTACTTCTGGGTCGTTGCTGCAACTCATGAAAAACGGGCAGGTAATAAGTGCCATTACTGCCAGTACAAGCATGTTTCTTTTCATTGTTAAGACGTTATTTTGTTTCTTGTTTATTCAATTTGTGTGCAAAGGTAAGAAAAAACTCTTAACTCTTAACTCACAAATCTTATTTTTTTCCTACCTTTGCATACATTAATCAATAAACGGACAAAAAATTATGTTTAGTGGAATCGTAGAAGAATTTGCCACCGTTGTGGCGATAGAGAAAGAACAAGAGAATGTACACTTCACGTTGACATGCTCTTTTGTGGATGAACTGAAGATAGACCAAAGTGTGGCGCACAACGGTGTGTGTCTTACGGTGGTGAAGATTGCTCCCTTCCCAACATCCTCAGAACGGGACGGAGCAGAAATTTCTGAACGCTTGTGCTATGTTGTGACAGCCATGAAGGAAACGCTAGATAGAAGCAATCTTGGTCTGCTCAAGGTGGGCGACAAGGTGAATGTGGAGCGTTCGATGTTGATGAACGGACGCTTGGATGGTCACATTGTGCAGGGGCATGTGGATCAGACTGCTGAATGTGTGGCAAAGATTGACCAACAGGGCAGTTACACATTCCGCTTCCAATATGCTTTCGACAAGGAAATGGCCAAGAAAGGCTATATGACGGTTGATAAAGGAAGTGTGACAGTCAATGGCGTGAGTCTGACGGTGTGCAACTCGCAGGATGATTCATTCGAGGTGAACATCATCCCTTACACCTATGAAAACACGAACTTCCACGACATCGAGGTGGGCACGAAGGTGAATCTTGAGTTTGACATTATTGGCAAATATACAGCCAGAATCTTATCATTGTCATGAACTTAAGAATAGTGTATGTGTATTGATGACATCAAAGATGAACACCATATTTACCCAATTGATAGCAAAGGCTACGGGCATTAGCGAACGGCAAGTGGCTGGCACCGTAGGATTGTTGGAAGATGGATGCACCATTCCATTTATCAGCCGATATAGAAAGGAAGTGACGGGAGCACTCGACGAAGTGCAGGTGGCCAGTGTGAGCGACCAATTAGAGAAGTTGAACGAGTTGGCGAAGCGGAAGGAGACCATTCTGAAGACCATCGAGGAGCAAGGCAAACTGACACCAGAACTGAAAACACGCATCGAAAATTCGTGGGACAGCACAGAACTGGAGGACATCTATCTGCCTTTTAAGCCGAAGCGGAAAACGCGTGCTGAGGTCGCTCGCCAAAAGGGATTGGAACCATTGGCAACCTTCCTCATGTTGCAGAATCCGAATGCCGATGTGGACAAGAAGGCGAAAGAGTTTGTCAACGAAGCCAAAGGCGTGATGAGTGTGGAGGATGCGATACAAGGTGCACAAGACATCATTGCTGAACAGGTGAGTGAGAGCGAAGAAGCAAGAAACATTGTGCGATTTAACTTTAAGAAGGATGCGGTGATCGCTTCCGTCAAGGTGAAAGCAAAGGCGAAGACGAAGGAGGAAGAAGAGGAATGGGAACAGAAAGCTCAGAAATACCGCGACTATTTCGATTTCTCCGAGAAACTCGCCAAGTGTGCCTCTCACCGTCTGTTGGCTATGCGTCGTGGTGAGGCTGAGGGCATCTTGAGGGTGAGCATCAGCGGCGATGATGAGCGATGCCTCGACCGTCTGGATAGACAATTCCTACGCAACTCGAGCAAAAGTGCCGAACTCGTTTGGAATGCCATTGAGGATGGTTTCAAACGGTTGCTCAAGCCCAGCATCGAGACGGAGTTTGCCAACCTCTCGAAGGAACGTGCTGACCAAGAGGCGATTCGCATTTTTGTGAAGAACCTTGAACAGTTGCTCATGTCACCGCCATTGGGACAAAAACGTGTTTTGGCGCTTGACCCAGGCTTCCGAACGGGCTGCAAAGTGGTGTGTCTCGACGCAGAAGGAAACTTGCTCCACAACGAAGCCATCTATCCCCATCCCCCTAAGAATGAACGACATGCCGCTGCTGACAAGTTGTGGACGCTCACCAAGCAATATAAGATTGAGGCCATCTCCATCGGCAATGGCACCGCCAGCCGAGAGACTGAGGAGTTTGTGCGCTCTCTGGGTCTGCCCAAGGAAATTCAGATATTCGTTGTGAGCGAAGATGGTGCCAGCATTTACTCAGCCTCGAAGGTGGCACGAGAGGAATTTCCTGACTACGATGTGACGGTGCGTGGAGCCGTGAGCATCGGACGTCGCCTCATGGATCCTTTGGCTGAGTTGGTGAAAATTGATCCAAGCAGCATCGGCGTGGGACAATACCAGAAGGATGTGGATCAGAAGGAGCTGAAGCATTCGCTTGACCAAACGGTGGAGCTGTGTGTGAACAAGGTGGGGGTGAATGTGAACACAGCCAGCAAGCATCTGCTCACCTACATATCAGGTCTTGGTCCAGCCATTGCCCAGAATATCGTGACCTATCGAGCCGAAAATGGCGCCTTCACCTCTCGCAAGGATTTGCTGAAAGTGCCCAAGTTAGGTCCTAAAGCCTACGAGCAGGCCGCTGGATTTCTGCGTGTGAGCGGTGGAAAACAACCCTTGGACAATAGCGCTGTGCATCCTGAGAGTTATCCCATCGTAGAACGAATGGCAAAAGACCAACATTGTACAGTAGCCGAACTGATGGCTAACAAAGACCTGCGCAAGGGCATCGACATTCATCAATATGTGACTGCCAAAGTTGGTCTTCCCACCCTCGAAGACATCATGCAGGAACTCGACAAACCAGGGCGTGACCCTCGTCAACAACTTGCCGTGTTCGAGTTTTCCAAAGATGTGAAGGAACTGGAGGATGTGCAGGTGGGCATGATTCTTCCTGGCATCATCACCAATATCACCAACTTTGGTTGCTTTGTTGATGTGGGTGTTCACACCAAAGGGCTTGTCCACATTAGTGAATTGGCAGACCACTTTGTGAAAGACCCTTCCGAAGAAGTGCAACTGCACCAACATGTGACGGTACGTGTCATTGGCGTCGATTTGCAGCGTGGCAGAATGCAACTCAGCATGAAGGGAATCT
Source organism: Bacteroidaceae bacterium (assembly GCA_045117095.1). Classification (GTDB taxonomy): domain Bacteria; phylum Bacteroidota; class Bacteroidia; order Bacteroidales; family Bacteroidaceae; genus Minthosoma. Next base: position 7,654 of record JBGUMY010000182.1, read on the forward strand.
AAGTGAAATTCGTCGCAAGGTGTAACAAGTAACAAAGTAACATTATTCAAGTTTCGCAAGTTCCTAACTTGCTAGTTTTAATTGATAGATTTCAACGAAATGACTGAGTTTGTCCGACCTGTTCACGAG
>JBGUMY010000183.1:0-18061 GCA_045117095.1 Bacteroidaceae bacterium
GAGACGGTGCTCATCCTGATCGGGCAGTTCCTGCTGTTCATCGGCACGCTAATAGGAGCCTCCCCCCGCCTCCTCCGAGAGAGAGGGAGCAGGCCATCCGGCAAGGAGCCGGCAGCGCCGACCTGACGAGGCGGTGGCTCAACGCCCTTGAAGCTCGGCCTCAATGCCTTTGAGGCGGAGGCTCAAAAGAAAGACTAATTTTAAGTCCCGCAGAAATAAAAGAAATAAAGGAAATTTTTATAATCTCCAACACCGCGTTAGCCATTTCTGCTATTTCCTTCATTTCTGCGGGACATTAAAAAGACAAATTTCGTGCGAAAATAGGCGGGACGCGGGCACCCGATGTAGCTGTCCGCATAGTAAAAAAAGTGGAAAGTGAAGAATCAAAGAGTGAAAAGTGAAAAATCTAAGTTACTTTCAATTCCTACCTTACAATCTTTCTTAATTCTTAATTCTTAACTCTTAATTCAAAAAAGGTTCCTAATTCTAAAACTATGGCAACAGAAAAAATCGCATTAGGTATTAACCTACGTAAGAACAAGGTGCAGACCTCCGCGGGTTACGGCAAGTACTATCCAGAGGTGGACACCCAGAAGACCCTCTCCCTCCGAGGCTTCGCAGAACACATGACTGCCCACGGCGGCAAGTACTCCCGTTCTGAGGTGGAGGGCGTGTTGAACCAAATCGTGGACTGCCTCCCAGAGCTCGTCGCACAGGGCGTGCCCGTGCAGCTCGGCCAGCTGGGCATCTTCTACCCCACGGTGGAGAGCGTGAAGGGCGGCGTGATGAACATCCCCGCGATGGAGGGGCTGAACCCGAACGACATCGTGAAAGGCGTACACATCCGCTTCCAGCCCGACATGTCGAAGCTCGACAACCTCTGCGCTCCCACCTTCAAGTACGCCTGCCGTCTGGAGCTCCGCAACATCGTGGACACCGTCGTGGTGGGGCAGAACGCGAAGGGGCAGGACATCAAGAAGCAGACCCTCATCCCCATCGAGACCGCTGTGGCTCAGTGGAAGCAGGAGCACAGCGAGGACACGGGTGGCGGTGACAACTCCGGCAACGAGGGCGGCGACACTCCTCCAAGCGGCGGCGGCGGATTCGGAGGGTAACAAGTTGAGAGTTGAGAGTTGAGAGTTGAGAGTTGACGAGGCTGACGCGATGCAAGCAAGTAGGCATCAAATGAAAAGGGAAGGTTGCATGGATTGTGCAGCCTCCCCTTTGCCTTATTTCTCGTTTACGGGCGTTTGCAGAAAAGCCGTCCCAATAAGGTTAATTGGTTAATTTTTTGTTTTTGAGTTGCAAAGATAAGCCTAAGGATTCTCTTTTTTGAGGATAAAACACAAGAAGAGGGGAATAAATAGGACTGTTTATGCATAATTATAGAGATAGGACGTGGATTTTGAAGAAAATGTTGTAACTTTGTGGCGACATCACAAATTCAAAGCAAGACAATGACTTACGACTTCGACAAGATCATCGAGAGACACGGAACGAACTGCGTGAAGTGGGATACCCTTGGGGCAACGCTCCCAAAAACTACCCAAAATGAACCGGAAGACCCAGAGGTTCTCCCCATGTGGGTGGCAGATATGGACTTTGAGACTGCGCCCTGCATACTGCAAGTGCTTCGAGAGAGAATGAAGCACGGATGCTTCGGCTACACGTTGGTGCCCGACAGTTACTATGAGGCCAACATCCGATGGTTTAGCCAAAGACATGGATGGAGCATCAGCAGGGAGAGCATCATCTATACCAGTGGGGTCGTTCCTGCTATCTCAGCCATCATCAAGGCGGCCGTTGAGGAGCAGGGGGCAAGGAGCAAGGGGCAAGTGAAGGTGCTGGTGCAGACGCCTGTGTATAATTGCTTCTTCTCCAGCATCAGGAACAACGGATGTGAGGTGGCGGAGAGTCCACTAAAGATGATGGGGCAGAGGTATGAAGTGGATTGGGAGGATTTCGAAAAGCAATGTGCAGACCCCAACGTGAAGGTCTTCCTGCTTTGCAACCCCCACAATCCTGCTGGACGGGTGTGGACACGGGATGAGTTGGTGAGAATGGGTGAAATCTGCCTACGAAATGATGTGTTTGTCATTTCAGACGAGATTCATTGTGAATTTATAATGCCTGGACACACTTACACGCCCTATGCGAGCCTCAACGAGGACTTTGCCAAGAATTGTGCCGTATGTGTTTCGCCCTCGAAGGCTTTCAACATCGCAGGGCTTCAGATAGCCAACATCATCGTGAAGGATGCTGACACCAGAAGGCGGGTGGACAAGGCCATCAACATCAATGAGGTGTGCGACGTCAATCCTTTTGGTGTCCTTGCGCTCCAAGCCGCTTACTCTGACGAAGGCGAAAAGTGGCTCGACGAACTGAACGAGTATATCCACGGAAATTATGTCAAGGCCAAGCAAATGCTCGAATCAGCACTACCACAATGTCCCGTCACTACGCTCGAAGGAACGTATCTACTATGGCTTGACATCCGTGCCACAGGACGGACATCGAAGGAAGTGGCTGACCACCTGCTCCGCCATGCCAAAGTCTGGATCAATCCAGGCACGATGTACGGTCAGACGGCAGGCGAAGGATTCGTTCGCATCAATCTCGCCACCCGACGAAAGTGGGTCGAAGAGGGCATCCAACGCATCATTAGTGGAATCAGCAACATCTGATTCCACTTTTTTTCCACTTTTTTTCCAAAAAACTTTGTGCATTTCACGATTCTATGTATATTTGCACTCAATCACAACAAACCTGATACCCATCAGCAACAATACTAAAACCCATATACTCATGAACAGAAAAAGAACCCATCAGCAGATAGCAGTAATGGCTGCAACAGCCCTGCTGCTGACGGCCTGCAACCTCGGTCATCCCACCATCAATGGCGGAAAAACCGGTCAACCCATCATGGATGGATGGACTTTCGAAATGGCTGGCGAATATTGGCTACCTTCCGTCATGGCCGACAAGAAGCCGCAAACTCCTGAAGAAGTGGCAAATCTAACAGAAGTGAATGTGCAAGTGAAACTGCCTGTGCATGAGGGCAACCCCATGCCACACGATGGCGTAACCTATCGCCAAGCCTCCACAGGTGGATACATCACCTTCCACATGACTCCCATCGAGGGCGACACGCTCAATCCTGTCGGCACCGTGGAGATGTTGCTGAAAGAGGACATGTATTGGGAGCGAGACACTGTGAGGGATGTGCGTGTACGGAGTTATGGCAAAGGAATCTTCAGCACCTATGCCATCAATCGCGAACGCCAACGCGGAGAGCCTGAACGCTCCAGGGAATCTGTAGCAATTATACCTGCCATCATCTCTGTCTATCCAGGTGGCGACAGCCTCTTGATCAGTCGTGGAAATATGCTGTATGACGCGTATGTGGCAGAATAACTTCCCCATAACTCCACTTAAGTAAAGCTTGCGAAACTTGTATAAATGACATTCTATTAAACACATTTGAATCTTATGAAGAAATTGATCATGACATTAGGTGCAGCAGGACTTCTGCTGATGTTCTGCAACTGCCATAGGGACGGCAAAGGGAATGGTAACGTCATCAGTGGTGGTCCTGGTATCGGCACCGACACAGCCACCGTCAAAATGTTGGACAGCCTCTACGCTGACCCTATCGAAAAAGACGAACCAGCACCCGAAGACAAACTGCACAGCACGTATTACATCCTCCAACGAGTGAAGACCTTCTACAAACTCATGGATGACAAGCAATGCTGCTCTGAAGGCTACCTGAAACTCTATCACCAGACGGAAGAACTCTGCAAACAAAGGAAAACTGAACTCAGAAAGACCGTGCTGGAGGACAACAACCATTGGACATTCGAGGATGATGACAGCGACCCAGGGGAAAACTGGCACTACGAGATTCTGGAGGTGGAACAAGTCACCAAGAACTACGCCCATGTAGTTGTGAAAATCATCAAGAACTACGAAACGACGCTGAGACTCCATTTGGTGATGGAACGTGGCGACTGGTACGTGGATAACTTCGAGGGACTGTATCAGATGGGCTTCGATGCAGGTGTGCAGGTGTATGAGGAACACCCCATCTACTACAACGAGAAAGAAATGATGGGAGACTACATCAAAGAAACCCTATCGGAGAAGGAAGAAGACGAAGAAGAATGAGCACGGAACAGAACAACGGGCAGACACTCGACCTGCGATTTGATCACTATCGCTCGCTCACCTCGGCATTGGCTGAGGCGATGGAGTATTGCCTCGTATGGCAGACGAAGGACGGGGGCGCTCGCTTCAACATAGAAGACCTCTATGAGTTTGCCTTGGCTCGCGACAAGGAGCATCCTCTGGGCGAACATGAGTTCTACATGGTGAGCTGCGAAGGAGCCATCGGCAAAAGCCCTGGCTTTGAATACCTGACCCAATGGTTGCTCATTCCAGCTGAGGAGAAGGCAAAATTCTGCACGAACTGCGGCAACCCCCTCGTTCTTGGCGCCAAGTTCTGCACCCGTTGCGGCAAAAAGATTGTAGGAAATATTGGGACTACGGGTGAAACGGGTATAGGACGTAGGGAGACTGAAGACCATATGAAAGAAGAGGCCACGAAGATTTTCTTCACAGGGCATTACCCTCGCAGACTACAAGCCCTCTTCATTGCCATGCAACGCTGCATGGTGTGGCGAGACGCAGCCACCAACGCTCCTATCACCTACTTCGATCTCTTCGACCTCGCCAAGCAGGGCGATGACCAGCACCCAACCATCGACGGAACGTTCTACATCGTCAGCCACGAAGGAGCCATCGGCTTCTGTCCCACAGGCAAGGAGTACAACGTAGAGTGGCGCTACATTCCCATGGAACCAGGCGAGGAGCGTGACCAACTACTGAAAGAGGTGGTGGAGAAGCTGAACAACGAACCAGACGAAGTGAATGAATAAGCGCATGAAGCAAGTTAAATGAATGAAACAAATGAAAGGACAATTTATGAAAAAGAGCTTTTTCCTGACTATCGTGTGCATCACGGCAATGGCTGCCCTGATGCTGACAGCGTGTGACCCCGAAGGAACTGCACAGAGAAACCACTTGGGGTGGATATTAAATACATCAGAAGCCCCCCAATTAAGTGTAGATCAACTGATGGACTCCATCAAGGCATATAATGACGCAGGAGGGCCACAAATGCCCATTCCCTTCACGCTGACGGACATTGATGTTCAACCTCGAGCCCACGGACGCTACGTGAATGAGGAGACAGGCTCCAGCCTTACCTTCAATCTCGGCACCACCGACGATGCCGACTACAGCATCGGCACGGTAGAAATGGATTTACACGGGCAGTTCGTCATGGGAGCCGTTGTGGACAGTGAACCCGAAACTGGTTATGTACAGCCACGTGGCAAAAGTGTTTATACCATCTATACGTTAGCATTCACGGAAGCAGACAGTACAGCCACCGACAGTCTTGCCTGCGACACCATACCCACCACTATTCCCAAACGCTGGTGGGTACCAGCACTGCTCTACGTCTATCCAAGTGGCGACAGCATCATCACCACTTCTGGGCATGAATGCAGCACACATCTGTTTATTCTGGAATAAAACAGTTGACAATACATGAGAAAGACAGCAACAATACTCGTGGCTCTGATGTTGGCATGGGCTGGCATCACGGCACAGGCACAGAGCACATGGAAACAGACGGAGAGTGAACACGTGGTGCCCTCCGTGGTAGAGGACAACATGGGCGATGTGGTGCGCTGCCAGTTGCCTGAGACCATCGTGAAAGGCCCCATCAAGGTGGGACTGACAGCAGGGGAACAGGCTGAATACATCCAATCCCTGTGGCATGAAGGGGAAAGCCCGAGGTTGTATGCTGCCATCTTTTTCAAAAGACCCAAAGAGACGGGCGAGGCACTCTACAAGAAAGTGGTGGAGAAAGGCGACCGCATCTTGACCCAAAAAGGCAAGAATTGGGTAGAAGCCCTTGATGTGGTGAGCCAGAAGTCCAATGAACTTTCCTACACCTTTACCTACCTTGACGATGCCCAAGCCGAGTTCTGGCTTGTCACAGCGATTGGATATGGCGAGGGCTATCAAAAAGGATTCGCGTGGGATGTATTGCATTATATAAGAAAGGTGAAAGCCTCCAAGGAAGAAGACAAGAAAGACCGAGAGCCACCACAGATACAAGGCGAACAATGGCTTCAGCCAGAAGAATTCGAACAATATATAAGCTTTGGGTCAGGGTGGAAGGACGAGAATCTTCCTCTACACTATCATGGCTTCTCAATGAAAGACCCTCGCCTACGTGTATTAGGCTTCAAGATTACATCTTACAACATAGAATGGTGGACTCCGATGGTCAATGGGCCAGATGGACATCACTACTATCCTGTTGATAACCCCAAAACCATTTGTATCTATCTGAAAGAAAAGAACGCTCCTGCAAATATAAGCCTGCAACATCAGCATACAGCACCTGTATATGCCGATGATAGAGAAGGAGATCCGAATGCAAGACATGAAACAGAACAGTTGGATTTATCTTTTAGCAATATCAGTTTGTATCACCACAACTGGGTACAAGAAGAACTCAACCCACAAGATTCCTTTCGATATGACTTTGGGATTTACTTTTCGCCAGTAGGAATCAAGAACTATCTTTCTGTCAATTTTGATTTTCATTTTTATGAATTAAGTAGCGAGACCTATCCATATAGAGATTATCCCAATTGGGAGACTTATGTGTGGGACGGAGAAGGGCATAGTATGTGCTACTCGGGTCCTTTTGTCACTAAATGTCAAAATGATAACCAAAGAACAACAGGATTAGACGAAACGGGGAAATTCATTTTAATACTTGAATATTCGGGGTTTCCATGCAAGAAAACCTACAAGTATCAGGATGAAGATGACCCAGAACGCATCGAGGAGGATGAGGACACGAACTATTGGATGGTAGAAAGTTATTTCACCATAGATGGCATTCTTATAGGGGATATAGATGGCATTCCTGAGGATGAAGGTTCAATCATAGATCCTGAGCAAAAGGAAGAATTACGTTCAATCCTTGACGAGTTGATGGGTTGGCTGAAGAACGAGAATGATGCTTTGGGCGAACACACCTCTGCCAAAGAAAGTGTGGTGTACAACATTATTGCCGTCATTTTATCAATTCTGGTGGGCTCAGGAGGAGGTGGAATACCATCTCCCCAACCCGATGGAACAACTCCATCCCGAGGGAAGAAGAAAGAAGATGAAAAGGGAAACACCCCAAGATTCAAACCAGAAGTGCTAAAAGAACTGGGAGACCAGTATGTGAAAGAGCGAATCGACGGCACGTTAGCTGTCATCGACCCTGTTACAGGCAAATCCTTCGTCTGCTATCCAACAAACGACGGCAAATGGGAAAGTGAATGGGGTACGCTGGATGCCAACGGCATCGTGAACGAGTTGCGCTTCCGCCAAGACAATGCCGCTGTGCTGAGGCAAGATGCAGCCGATGCAGCAAAAAATCTGGCGGAACAGCGTGCACAGAACGCGGCACAATGGGAGCGTGAACGAAAGACGGGTGTGACAGAAACGAGTAGACGCCATACGGAGTGGAAGCAGAAGTATCTGGCAGAAGAAGCGAAGAAGGAGCGGATGCGGAAACTGGAGGAAGAGTTTGGCACAACTGACAAGGCAACACTCATGGAGAAGATGAAAGAGAAGCAGGCAGCCTTGGAGGAAGTGGCACGAAAAGACAAAATCACAGCAGCGGTGTGGACGGCAATCACAGGAGTGACATGGGCTATTGACAAGGGCTGCGACGTAGCCATCAATGTAATGGGCGAAATAGGAGGTCCTGGTGCCAAAGCTCTCAAGAACGCCTACACCCTTGCTAAAGCTCCTTTGAGACGTGTGGCTGAAGCACATGTCTATAACAAGGGCGACGAACAAGCCATGAAGACGGCTGCTTGGCAGGGAGTGACAGAAGGACTCTTTGGCGTGTTGCAGAACGAGGCAGGCAGATTCTCCAAATCATTAGGTGGTTGGGGTGAGATGACGGCTGTGGTAGGTGGCGAAGCGGCCAAGGGCGCCTTGAATGCCTACATCCAAGGAGGCGACATGAAGGACATCGCCAAAGAGGCGGCTTGGGCAGGTGCGCAGAAGTCTGTCTACTACGGCATCGGCAAGGGCGTAAGTGCCCTCAGCAAGGTGAAGAAGGACGCTGACGCTGCCCCCCTCGTCAAGAAAATCAATGACCTCCAGATCAAGAAACTCGACCTCTTGGAAAAAGGCAACATCAAAGAGGCTGTGAAGGTGATGCAGGAGCGTGGCGACACCATGCGAGCCTTAGGAAAGTTAGGCAAGTTAGGTGAAAGGCTCGCCACAAAGAATGCGTCTGCATCGCAGGAATTTGGTGCAGAGTTTGGTGTCAACCCCGTGACAGACGGCGTTTACGTTGATGCTTTCAAGGAGGCTGCAAACGCCCTCAGAAGTGTGATGAACTAATATATTTTTAACATAAACCCTAAACAACTATGGCATTTTGTGGACAATGCGGATTTGAAAATCCAGACGGAGCGCAGTTCTGCGGCAATTGCGGAGCTGACCTCACCCAACAACAAGTTGGGAACGTCGAATCCATCGTGAACGAAAGTGCAGGTGCAGCAACAACGGACAATAATCCGATGGCTTACGTACCGCTGGAGAATACATCGTCTTTTGATTTCGAGTTTTCTCCAGACACAAATGAGCCCAAGGAAGAGTTGCCAACGCCTACACCTACAACACCTGTGACACCAACACCTGTAGCGCCTCCTACACCTACTCCTCCTGTAGCGGCTCCTACGCCTACAGCACCTGTGACACCAACACCTGTGGTGCCTCCTACACCTACTCCTCCTGTAGTGCCTCCTACACCAACACCAACTCCTCCACCCCCTCCACCTGCTCCTCAAGCAGTAAAGCCAACACCTACACCTCCTCCAGCAACACCAGTTGCGCCAGTCGCTCCTCAGGTGGTGGTACAGACGGGACCTGCGGCTCCCCGTCCTGCTCCTCCTCGTCCTGCTAAGAAAAGCAGCGGTTGCAGCACGTGTCTGGGGTGTGGCTGTATTGCCATCATCGTGCTCATGCTCGCCATCGGTGGTGCCTGTTGGTGGCTTTACGACTATGCCCAGAAACATGGCGAGGATATAGAAGATGTACTGGAAGAATGGTTCGAGCAGAAGGATGCCGAACTGATGGAAAAGTATGGCGTAGGCGATGAAAACCCTGAGACTCAAACCTACAAGGGGCAAACGCTGAAAGACTTGGCTAACGAGCAAGGTTTCCCATCTGTCACATACACTCAAATGCCAAAGGATGCTGCTACCTATTTCTGCAAATCTGAACAAATGGCGCTCCGTTTCGCTTATCTGAAGTTCAAGGAGGGTGACTACATGGGTCTGATCACCATCAGCGAACACAGCATCGGCGAGGTGCTCACGTTCCGCTTCTCACTTTGTGGATGCAGTATCTTCCGTATGGAAAATCCTAAAGATGAAACCATGAATAGCTACTTCTTTGTTTATGGAGGAGCACAACGTATTCTGGTTAATTTAGAAGGAAACACCATCGAGTTTACCTTGCCCACCGATGATGATGAAGAAGAGGAAGAAGAAGAGGAAACGGACGATTTCCCGGCAGAGTAACGCTTGGCTGAGCACAAAAAAAAGGAGGACACTTCGCATTGAGGTGTCCTCCTTCTTTACATTTACATGATCTATTATACTATCGATCATCTATTGAGATTCTGCTTCTGAAGATTACTTCAGCAGGTCATCGAGTGCAGACTTGAAATCAGTGTTGTCCTGTGCAGGAGCCTCATTGCGTGGCTCGTTGTTGTGGCGAGGACGGTCATTGCGCTCTGGACGTGGACGACGTTCACCACGTTCTGAACGTTCGCCTTTTTCTGGACGTTCACCACGCTCTGGACGTGGACGACGTTCGCGCTGTGGACGCTCCTGATAGTCAGCAGGCTTCTCGATGAGCACACGGCGAGAGAGTTTGTACTTGCCAGTCTTCTGGTCGATGTCGATGAGCTTCACGTCAATCTCGTCATCTTCCTTGATGCCAGCCTCCTCGACGGTATCGAGACGCTTCCAATCAATCTCAGAGATGTGAAGCAGACCATCCTTACCTGGCAGGAACTCCACAAAGCATCCGTAAGGCATCACAGAACGAACGGTACCATGATATACCTGACCCACCTCTGGGATGGCAACGATAGCCTTGATCTTGGCAATGGCAGCCTCGATGGCAGAGCGGTCTGGAGCAGAAATCTGCACCTTGCCCACACCGTCCTCTTCGTCGATGGTGATGACAGTCTGGGTGTCCTCCTGCATCTGCTGAATCACTTTACCACCAGGGCCAATAACAGCACCAATGAACTCCTTCGGAATGATGAGTTGCTCAATGCGTGGTACGTGTGGCTTCAATTCTGGACGTGGTTCAGAGATGGTCTTCATCATCTCACCCATGATATGCTCACGACCAGCCTTGGCCTGCATGAGAGCCTGCTCCAGAATCTCGTAAGAGAGACCGTCGCACTTGATATCCATCTGAGTAGCAGTCAGACCGTTCTTCGTACCAGTAGTCTTGAAGTCCATGTCGCCGAGGTGATCCTCATCGCCAAGGATATCAGAAAGGATTGCATATTTGTCCTCACCAGGGTTCTTGATGAGACCCATTGCGATACCAGCCACAGGATTCTTGATAGGCACACCAGCATCCATCAACGCAAGTGTACCAGCACAAGTGGTAGCCATAGACGAAGAGCCGTTAGACTCCAGCACGTCAGACACCACGCGAACTGTGTAAGGATAATCATCAGGCAACTGACCCTTGATGCCGCGCCATGCAAGATGACCGTGACCAATCTCGCGGCGACCTACACCACGCTGAGCCTTTGCCTCGCCCGTAGAGAATGGAGGGAAGTTGTAGTGTAGGAGGAACTTCATGTAGTAACGCTCCAAGGCGCCATCCACGAGTTTCTCATCGAGCTTCGTGCCAAGAGTGACAGAAGCCAAAGCCTGTGTCTCACCACGTGTGAAAATAGCGCTTCCGTGAGGTCCAGGCAGAGGTTCAACCTCACACCAGATAGGACGGATGTCTGTGGTCTTGCGGCCATCCAGACGAGTGCCCTCATCGAGGATGCAACGGCGCATGGCATCGCGCTCCACATCGTGATAGTAACGATCCACCAACGCATACTTTTCTTCCAGCTCCTCTTCACTCAGGTCTGTATGAGCGGCAGCGTAAGCCTCCTTATAGTCTTCGCGAATCTTCTCGAAAGCCTCTGCACGAGCATGCTTCTCCAATGCCTGCTTCGTCACATCGTAGGCTGGCTGATAGCACTTAGCCTGCACGTCAGCCTTCAGGTCATCGTCGTTCACCTCATGGCAATACTCACGCTTCACATCCTTGCCCAACTCCTTCATCAGTTCCTTCTGCAACTGGCACTGAGGCTTGATGGCAGCGTGTGCGGCCTTCAGCGCCTCGAGCAGATCTTTCTCCTGCACTTCCTTCATCTCGCCTTCCACCATCATGATGTTCTCCTCAGTAGCGCCGACCATCAAGTCCATGTCGGCCTCCTTCAACTGCTCAAAAGTGGGATTGATGACAAACTCGCCATTGATGCGTGCCACACGCACCTCAGAGATAGGACCCTCGAAGGGGATGTCCGAACAAGCCAGCGCAGCCGAAGCGGCGAAACCAGCCAGCGCGTCCGGCATATCTTTACCATCGGCTGAGAATACAATCACATTCACATACACCTCCGCATGATAGTTTGAGGGGAACAAGGGGCGGAGAGCGCGATCCACGAGACGGCAGGTGAGAATCTCCTCATCGCTTGCCTTGCCTTCGCGCTTGGTGAAACCTCCAGGGAAACGGCCATTAGCCGAATACTTCTCACGATACTCTACCTGGAGAGGCATAAAATCTGTTCCCGGTACTGCATCTTTCGCTGCGCAAACAGTGGCCAGGAGCATCGTGTCGTTCATTCTGAGCATCACGGAACCATCGGCTTGCTTTGCCAGCTTACCTGTTTCGATGCTGATTTCTCTTCCATCAGGCAACGAAACTTTCTTTGTAATTACGTTCATCTTGTTTGTTGAAAATATAAAAAAACATCTACAGTCGTGCCACGCACGGCACGAAAATCGGACAAAGGTAGCCATTTTCCCCCACATACAGGCTATCTTTGTCCGAAAATCTTCCTTCTCTTATGCTTTTTAGCAGATTATGGAGCCTTTTTGACCTCATTCCCGCTTTCCCATCGCCCTCACAACGCAGAACTGAACTCCTGCATCAAGGGGGCATCGACAGCAATTCTGCTCGAAGATTTCCTGGTCGTATGGCGCAGAAAGTTTGATATCGATTAATCATCTCTTAATGCTTTCACGGGCTTAGTTCGGCAGATGTTCCATACAGGGATGGCGATGCCGATGGAGACGGTGAGCAGAATGACGAGATAGATGAAGATGCCGACGGCGAAGAAGTGAGGGGCGAAGGAGAGAATCCAACTATTGGTGTAATGGGGAAGGGCAGCCAGATTTTCCTCATCCATCTTCATGCCCATGGATAAACCATAGGAGTAGGCGTACTGGAAGAAGAGGAAGCAGCCGATCAGGTGGCAAATCGCCGTCAACATCAACCCCTCCAACAGGAACTCACCCATGATGCGTCGCTTGGAAGCTCCGAAACTTCGTCGGATGCCAATCTCCTCTTTCCGCTTGCGTGTCTGAAGCCAGAAGGTGCCGATGGTGCCAAGACAGAGGTTCACCATGAAGAAGATGGCCAGCGAGATATACTTGCGAGTGTTTCCTTTCACACCATTGAGACGCATGTTCCCATTGACGATTTCCCTCATCGTCCTGGCTTTGTTGACGAAGAAATCGCCACAGCTCAGTTCCTTCTGCATCGATGGACGAATCTTTTCGCAGAAGGCATCGGCACTTACACCGTCTTTCAGCCTCACCAAATAGTCCGACCATTCGCTGAGGTAGAGGCTGTCACGCTCTTCAAACACGCCGTATCGGCTATCCAGATAATATTTCTCCACACGGATGTCTTCCACCACAGCCGCGATTGGCCTCATGCTGATGTCAGTGGCAAGAGAAGGGAAATCATCATACACACACATCTTTGCTCCTGCCACATCAGTCTTACCAAACATGGCCATAGCGAGGCTTCGAGTGATGACCACACCGTCCTCTTCCGTATCACCATCCAGCACCATCAATCCTAATGTCTTGTACATTTCCTCACCACGACGGAAAAACAATTGGTTACAGATGAACCATTTTGTCGTATCCTCAGGATGGCCATAGAAGCCCTCGCCAAAGCCGCCACCATTGGGATAGTTTTCTTCGTAGGTAATGCTGACGCTCTCCACTTCGGGCATATTCTTCAGTTTCGTCTTGATGGCATCAATGCTTTCATACTTCGACTCGCCAGAGGATTTGCTACGGGTGCTCAACACACACAGACGGTCGATGTCGTAGCCATCTGGTACCACCCAAGTGTTATAGACGATAACAAACAGCGGGTCGAACACAAACCAACTGATGATGCTGATCAGCACCAGTTCCGCAAAAATCCAGGCATTTTGCTTCTGTCTTGCCCAAAGGCTTTTCAATGCATATATCATAGTCTTATCTTTTCTCCATCATAGATTCAACAATCGGTTTTCTGAGGCTGATCCAAGCAGGGAGGATGGCAGCCAAGGTGTTGATGAGCAGGCAGAACAGCAGGGCTGACACGAACACCACAGGGGCGAAAAGCATCTCGCCAGTAGCGATGAACTCGTTCATGCTGAACTGAGATGTTTGGGAGAAACCCAATGCATCAACCATCCACATACCGCCCCATTCCACAAGACCCCATGAGAGCAGCAATCCCAGCACCGAGCCGATGAATGTCAGCACAAAGTTCTCTGCCAGAATCTGATTCAGCAGTTCCGACTTGGTGGCTCCAAAGGCCTTCCTGACGCCTATCTCTGCAAACCTCGATTCCATCCTGCCCGAGATGATGCCGCTCAGATTCACCGCTGGCACAATCAGCAGCGTGATGAAGGTGAGGACGAGATACAGCAGGTTGTCGTCAGCATCACGCGAACGGCGATGGGTGCTCAGCGCCAGTTGGGTGTGGGTGATGAGTTCTTTAGACAGGGGCTCAATCCGCCATTCCTCTCCTCGTGTTTCAAATTCCTGATTGATTTGGGCATACATCTGGTTGATGTCGTTCCTCAATGCCTCAGGGTCACTCGTCAGTATGATGGCATAGATATCGCCCTTCCCCCATGGATCTCCCCAGTAGCCTTCATGCCGCCCGATAGAATAATCGCAAACATAAGCCTCGCCATAACTCTGTGTGGACACCACGCTGGCCGTCCTCACAATGCCTTCGATGGTATATTCCTCATAGTCGATGCTGATGCTTCCTCCCACCAGTCCTTCCGTCTTTCCGAAGACCTTCCTCGCCATTTCGTCCGTCAGAATCAACTTCTTGCTGTTGCTCTCCCGTTCTTCCTGCGTGAATGGTTTCCCCTCGATGAAGTCGAACTGAAAGACCTTGAAGAAGCCTTCATCCACGCATTGGACAAATATGGGCATATCGTCACCATCAGGTTTCTGCACATAGCTATCGGGAGCATAATTCAGCATGGTGCCGACTGCCTCCACACTCTTCAACGTGCGCAATCTATCCACAATCATCTGCGACACCCCACCACACTCATGTCGTTGTGTCCCATCCTTGCTCACATTGACGATGCCGTCCAGATAGCACGTCCTCGCCCTGTTCACCTCAGGATAAACAGGCGCAATCTTAAAGTTGTAAGCCATCACAATCACCATCGTGAAGGCGACAGCCAAAGCTGTTCCAGCAATGTAGATGCCTGAGAACAACCTCTCCTCCTTCATCATGTAGAGGGCTTGGCGCATATAAAGAGAGACAAACCCTCTTCCTCCTTCTTTCCCCCACAATTGGGAGAGGAGTCGCCATCCAGATTGTTTTTCCGTTGTTTCTTCCATCATAGGATTCATTATTCATTTATTTATTAATACTTCGCGTTTATTTATTAATATTTCGTCGAACTCTAAGCTTTACCTTTTGTTCTCAACTCCTCCCGTGTCCCCGAAAGCCTCTCTCGGAAGAGGAAAGGGGCATCGCGTTAGCCACTCCCTCCCCATTATGGGGGAGGGTCGGGGAGAGGGTCTAACTCCCCCTCTCTTGGAGGGGGTGGGGGGGAGGCTTTTATGTTTTATTTACTACAAACAACGTGCCAGAAGCGTAATCCGTTGATAATCAATAATGCCTCAAAATAGAAGTGTCCATTTTCGGACACTCACTGTCCAGAAATGGACACTCATCCACCATTTGCGACACCCAATCCTCCCAATCGACCAGGAAGGTCATTGTTCAGAAAAACAATAAAAACTCGAAGTTTTACTTTGTATTCTGCTCACTTAATCGTACCTTTGCACAAATTTTGGAAGAGACAATGAAAAAGACTTTAGCGATATGGATGGCGGGAGCGATGATGCTGACCGCCTGCGACAAGGCTCCGAAGTTCCAAGTGGAGGGAACGATTGAGGGGGCGAAGGACTCGATGTTGTACTTCACGCAGAGCACGCTGGACGGGGTGCAGAAACTGGATTCGGTGAAGCTGAAAGAGGACGGGACGTTTTCGTTCAAGGCGACGGCTCCAGAGGGTGCGCCAGAGTTCTATGCGCTGCAGATTGGGGGACATGTGATCAATTTTGCTGTAGATAGCACAGAAAGCATCAGCATCAAGGCCCAACTACCGACGATGGAACGGGAGTACAGCATCGAGGGCAATGAGAGCAGCAAGCGGATCAAGGAAATCAGCCGGTTGCAGCAGGATGTGCAGGCGAGGCTCATCGCCATTGAGAAGAATGAGGACATGTTACCAGGCGACCAGCGTGATAGCTTGGAGAACATCCTCAACGCCTACAAGGAGCGCATGAAGATGGAGTACATCTTTACAGATCCGACATCAGCTTCGGCCTACTATGCGGTGTGCCAGAGCATCACGGACTTGGGCGGCACGTTCATGCTGTTCAATCCGTTGACGGAACGCAGCGACGTGAAGTGCTACGCCACAGTGGCGACAGCTTGGGACGGGACTTATCCCGATGCGCCTCGTACGCAGCAACTCTGCAACATGGCCATCAAGGGGATGGACAACACGGCTGCCCCTCGTCAGCAGGTGATTGATGTGGATGCGGACAAAATATCGGAGACGGGCATCATCGACATCACCTTGCCAGACATCAACGGCGAGTTGCGCAGCATCACCGACCTGAAGGGAAAGGTGGCACTCATCGACTACACGGTGTATGGCGCCAAGGAGTCAGCCGAACGCACGCGACTGATGCGCTCGCTCTATGAGAAATATCATACCCAGGGATTCGAGATTTATCAGATTTCGCTGGACGAGGACATCCACTTTTGGAAGTTCTCGTGCGAGAACCTTCCCTGGGTTTGTGTCCACGAGACTGACGGCACTTCCACGCGTTTATATAATGTGGTCAACATCCCCACGTTTTTCCTCGTGAACCGCGACAACGAGATTGTTCTCCGCAGCGACTTCATGGAAGGGAGTTTGGAAGAGAACATTCTGAAACTCCTGTGAGATGATGATAAGAATATGAAGAAAAGAAACATCTTGGCCGTCCTGATGGCCATCATCACGCTCACCGCCGCAGCGCAGGAGAACAAATACACGTTCAAGGCTGACATCGCCCCCATGATGGAAGAACTGGCGAAGCAGGACATCGCCATCGACAGCTTCTATTTGGCGGACCACGCCACAGGGGAACTAATCACCGAAAAGCAAGCCTGTCAGGGACATACGATCGAAATCAGCGGGACCGTCGAAGCCCCCCTGATTGCAAACTTGATGCTGGAAATGAAGATTCCCGGAGGAGTCTGCACCAACACTTTGCCCTTCTTTCTCGAAGCCGGCAATATCGTCCTCACACAGAACAACGTGACGTCGTTTCTCGTGGCAGGCACGCCGTTGAATGATGCCTTCTTCGGCGCTCTCCTTGAAATCGGCCAGGCCGTCCAAGCTGATGACGGCGAGAAAATCAGCCAACTCGCCCAGGACTACATCCTGCGGCACCATGACGACCTCACCGCTGTGCTGATGCTGCCCTTCTGGAACAAAACCGTGACCGAAGACCCCCAAACCGTGCTCTCATTCATCGGGAAATGCTCCGAAGCCATCCAGCAACATCCCATCATCGTCCAATTGGCCGACATGATTCACAAGCTCCAGGCCAGTCCACAGGCAGGCGACAAGTTCCGCGACTTCGCCGTGGAATATGAGGGCAAGACCGTCCGCCTCTCCGACTATGTGGGTCGTGGCCAATACGTCCTCGTCGACTTCTGGGCCTCGTGGTGCGGCCCCTGCCGAGCTGAGATTCCCAACATCATCGCTGCCCACAACAAGTACAAAGACCGCAACTTCACCGCCCTCGGCGTGGCCGTCAACGACAAGCCCGAGGACACCCAGCGAGCCATTGAGAAATTGTCCATCAACTATCCGCAGATCATCAACTCTCAGAACATTGCCACCGACCTCTACTTCATCGAGAGCATCCCCCTGATCATCCTCTTCGCCCCCGACGGCACCATCCTCTCCCGTGGCCTTCGTGGCCAAGACATCGACAAGAAGCTGGGGGAAATCATCGGGGAATAGGTCGGAATCCCATATTTGCAGCGTCTTCTTTGACATGGTGCCGATATGAGGTCACTGGATGATGACTCGACTTGAATAGAGACGATATGAGTTGGATTTGCTCCAGAACGCCTTCTATGACTCGAAGGAAGCCGCTAAGTGATACATAAATAAACAATGCGCCTCTTTGGGCACAGCGACCCGACATAGAGCCAAGTTGGTGCCTCTTTGGGCACAGCGACCCGACATAGAGCCAAGTTGGTGCCTCTTTGGACACAGCGACCCGACATAGAGCCAAGTTGGTGCCTCTTTGGGCACAGC
>JBGUMY010000184.1:0-2868 GCA_045117095.1 Bacteroidaceae bacterium
GATCCCTTTGGGAATTTTGATCAAAGGGGATAAAATCATTACAATTTGCAACCAGGAGACGCGGATGATGCTCGATTTCGTGAATCACCAGATGCGTCGTGCAGAGGGCTTCACCGATGCTGCTGATTTGGTGTTCAGGGTGTTCCTGAGTGCGTCAGTGTGGTATCTGAAGTACCTGAAGCAGGTGAACAGCCTCATTGAGAAGGCCAAACGTGACCTTGACAAGCACATCGACAATAAAGATCTGGTGAATCTCTCTCGCTTGCAGGATTCGCTCACATACTTTGGCACTTCCATTCGTGGCAATGAGTCGTTGTTGAGCAAGTTGAAGTTCCGTCTGCCTGTCGATGAACTGGATGCCGAACTTATCGAGGACGTGAACATCGAGATGAATCAGGCGCGTGAAACGACTGCCATCTACATCAACATCCTTGATTCGACGATGGACACCTACGCGAACATTATTAATAATAATATGAATACGGTGATGCGACTCTTGACGTCGCTGAACATGATTATCCTTTTCCCCACCTTCATCACGTCGATGTTTGGCATGAACCTCATCAATGGGATGGAAGGTTGGAAGATGGGTTTCCCCATCGCCATCATCGCTTGTGTGGTCTGTACAGCAGTGTCGCTATGGTGGTTCAGAAGGAAGAAATGGCTGTGAGCAATTGTACATTATAGGTTGCAAATAGCCATTGTGCGTGTTCTTTTTGATACTATTTGTCATAAAATTTTGTCAAGATGCGTGCTCTTTTATTTATTATTAGTAAATTTGCCGCTCAATTTGGTAAAAAAGTTTTTTAGGGCAATAAGTTCCCGTACTTTGTATGGTAATATCATTTATCTAACAATAACAAACAAGATGAAAAAGTACAATTTCAATGCAGGACCTTCTATCCTTCCCCGCGAAGTGATTGAGCAGACTGCACAGGCTTGTCTTGATTTTAATGGTTCAGGACTCTCTCTCATGGAGATTAGCCACCGCGCAAAGGATTTTCAACCAGTAGTTGACGAGGCAGTAGCACTCTTCAAGGAACTTCTTAACATTCCTGAAGGTTATTCTGTGCTCTTCTTGGGTGGCGGCGCAAGCCTTGAATTCTGCATGGTTCCTTACAACTTCCTTGAGAAGAAGGCTGCCTACCTGAACACAGGTGTTTGGGCAACGAAGGCTGAGAAGGAAGCCAAGGCATTTGGTGAGGTAGTGGAAGTCGCTTCTTCTGCCGACAAGAACTTCACCTACATTCCACGCAATTTTGAGATTCCAGCTGATGCTGATTATCTCCACATCACGACAAACAACACCATCTATGGTACTGAGCTTCGCGAAGACCTCGACTCTCCCATTCCTGTGATTGCCGACATGTCTTCCGACATCTTTAGCCGTCCTATTGACGTGAGCAAGTATGCACTCATCTATGGCGGTGCTCAAAAGAACCTTGCGATGGCAGGTCTCACTTTCGTCATCGTGAAGGAAGACGCTCTTGGTAAGGTGTCTCGCCACATTCCAACGATGCTCGACTATCGTACTCACGTGAAGAAGGGTTCTATGTTCAACACGCCTCCTGTTGTGCCTATCTATTCAGCGCTGATGAATCTCCGTTATTTGAAGGCTCATGGTGGTGTTGAGGCTATGCAGAAGTTGGCTGAGCAGCGTGCCGAAATCGTCTATAATGAAATTGACCGTAACAAGCTCTTTGTGGGTACTGCCGAGAAGGACAGCCGTTCACTCATGAACATCACCTTCGTGCTGAAGCCGGAGTACCAAGAGTTACAGGATGAGTTCCTGAAGTTCGCTACCAGCCAAGGTATGGTTGGTGTGAAGGGACACCGTGATGTAGGTGGTTTCCGAGCTTCTTGCTACAATGCTATGAGCATCGAGGGTGTTCAAGCACTGGTGAAGTGTATGCAGGAGTTTGAGGCTCAACACTAATATAATAATTAGGAATTAGAAATGAGGATTTAGGAATTGATACCTTGCAAAGATTAACATTCCATTCCTCATTCCTAATTCCCCATTCCTAATTATACACAGAAATATGGCAAAAGTTTTAATTGCAACTGAGAAGCCTTTTGCTGCTCCTGCAGTTGCTGGTATCAAAGAGATTATTGAAGGTGCTGGCTTCGAGTTGGCATTACTTGAGAAATATACTGAGAAGGCACAATTGTTGGAAGCTGTGGCAGATGTGGATGCCATCATCATCCGTTCTGACATCATTGACTCTGAGGTGTTCGATGCCGCCAAGCAATTGAAGATTGTAGTTCGTGCAGGTGCTGGTTACGACAATGTGGATCTTGAGGCTGCTACAGCCCACAAGGTGGTGGTGATGAATACTCCTGGTCAGAACGCCAACGCTGTGGCTGAGCTTGTGCTCGGTTTGCTTGTATTCACCGTTCGTAACTTCTACAACGGAAAGGCTGGCTCTGAACTTTTAGGTAAGAAGTTAGGTATCCTCGCATTTGGTAACGTGGGTCGCAATGTGGCTCGCATTGCCAAGGGCTTCGGCATGGAAGTGTCTGCTTACGATGCTTACTGCCCTGCAGAAGTCATCGAGGCTGCTGGTGTTCATGCCGCTAAATCACAGGCTGAACTCTTCGAGACTTGCGACATCGTGTCTCTCCACATTCCTGCCACTGACGAGACTCGTGAGAGCATCAATAAGGCACTCGTGGGCAGCATGAAAGAGGGTGCTATCCTCATCAATACTGCCCGTAAGGAGGTTATCAACGAGCCTGAACTCATTGAGTTGATGAATGAGCGTACTGACCTTAAGTATATCACCGACATCAAGCCCATCGCTGCTGAAGAGTTCGACAAATTCGAAGGTCGTTATTTCTGTACACCTAAGAAGATGGGTGCTCAGA
>JBGUMY010000185.1:0-3831 GCA_045117095.1 Bacteroidaceae bacterium
ATGCTGACTTCCCCAAAATTGAGCAGAAGATGCAGGAGTTGCAGCAGAAGAAAGAGGCGTTAGTGCGCAAGGATATCTCGAAAAAGGATGTGATGGAGTTGTTCGCATCGAAGGGACAGTCGTATAAGAATGAGTTGATTGCGGAGTTGGAGGATGGCAAAATCACCACTTACACACAGGGTAATTATATCGACCTCTGTAAGGGACCTCACCTGATGACCACAGCGCCTATCAAGGCTTTCAAGTTGTTGTCGTTGGCTGCTGCCTACTGGCGTGGTGATGAGAAACGTCCGATGATGACTCGCATCTATGGTATCTCGTTCCCCAAGAAGAAGCTGCTCGACGAGTATCTGGTAGCATTGGAGGAAGCCAAGAAGCGTGACCACAGAAAGATTGGTAAGGAGATGGAATTATTCATGTTCTCTGACCGTGTTGGTAAGGGTCTTCCCATGTGGTTGCCTAAGGGAACGGCAGTCCGTCTTCGTTTGCAGGATTTCTTGCGTAAAATTCAGAAGCGTTATGGTTATCAAGAGGTTATCACTCCACATATCGGTGGCAAGAACCTCCATGTGACTTCTGGTCACTATGCCCATTATGGCAAAGATTCGTTCCAGCCTATCCACACACCAGAGGAAGGTGAGGAATATCTGCTGAAGCCCATGAACTGCCCTCATCACTGTGAGATCTTCGCTTGGCAGCCACGTTCATATAAGGATTTGCCTTTCCGTTGCGCTGAGTTTGGCACGGTGTATCGCTATGAGCAGTCAGGTGAGTTGCATGGATTGACTCGCGTTCGTTCGTTCACTCAGGACGATGCCCACATCTTCTGCCGTCCCGATCAGGTGAAGGATGAGTTCCTGCGTGTGATGGACATCATCAACATCATCTTCAAAGCGCTTGACTTCAAGGACTTCGAAGCGCAGATTTCACTTCGTGATCCTGAAGACAAGGAGAAGTACATTGGTTCGGACGAGGTTTGGGAACAGGCTCAGAACGCCATCATTGAGGCTTGTGCTGAAAAGGGATTGCCCACTCGCACAGAATTAGGTGAGGCTGCGTTCTATGGCCCTAAACTCGACTTCATGATCAAAGATGCATTGGGTCGCCGTTGGCAGCTGGGTACCATTCAGGTCGATTACAACCTGCCTGAGCGCTTCCAATTGGAATATACAGGTGCAGACAACCAAAAGCACCGTCCTGTGATGATCCACCGTGCCCCATTTGGTTCGATGGAACGTTTCATCGCTGTGTTGATTGAACATACTGCTGGTCACTTCCCACTCTGGCTCATCCCAGACCAAGTGGTGGTATTGCCTATCTCAGAGAAGTTCAACGACTACGCCAAGGAAGTGGCTGCAACCCTGAATGCACAAGACGTGCGCACTATCATTGATGACCGCAATGAGAAGATTGGCCGCAAGATTCGTGACAACGAACTCAAGCACATCCCCTATCTGCTCATCGTGGGTGAGAAAGAGGCCGCTGATGGTACTGTGAACGTAAGAAAACAAGGCACTCAGCAGCAAGAAACAATGAAAATCGATGATTTCGCAAAGAAAATTCAAGAAGAAGTGCGTCAAATGACAGAAAATTTCTAAAATAATTTTGTCATGTCTTTGATTTGCATTACCTTTGCACCCGATTTTGATATAAAATAATTTCTTAACTCAAAAAATCATACCGTAGGTTAATCAGCCAACCGAATGAAAGGTGACAACAAAAAACAACAGTACAGAATCAACGAACAGATTCGTGTACCAGAAGTGAGAATTGTAGGTGAAGACATAGAGTCCACCGTCATGCCAACCCGTGAAGCCCTCCGTCTCGCAACAGACAGGGAAGTCGATCTGGTTGAAATTTCTCCAAACGCGAAACCTCCGGTATGTCGACTCATCGACTACTCCAAGTTCCTGTACCAGCAGAAGAAGAAGGCCAAGGAACTGAAAGCCAAGCAAGTGAAGGTTGAAGTGAAGGAAATTCGTTTCGGACCTCAAACAGGCGAGGCTGACTACGCTTTTAAGCTGAAACATGCACAGGAGTTTCTGACTGACGGCAACAAGGTGAAGGCCTACGTGTTCTTCAAGGGACGTTCCATCGTCTTCAAGGAACAAGGCGAAGTGCTCCTTCTCCGCTTTGCTAATGACCTCGAAGAGCTCGCCAAAGTAGAGAGCATGCCATCGCTCGAAGGCAAGAAGATGTTCCTCACATTGGCACCCAAGAAGGCTGGTGCTCCCAAGAAGAGCCAGCAACGACGCGACAACGAGGCAGCCGAAGCAGAAGCCAAGGCTAAGCGTCAAGCAGAAAAAGAGTTGGAAGGTCCTAACCCCAACAGCCCCTTCGCAGGATTGGCTGAGAAGATAGCTGCCAAGGAAGAGGATGAGGAGAGTTGAAGGTTTAGAAGCCTCCCCCGCCCCCTCCGAAAGAGGGGAGAATAGAGGGGGTAGAGTAAAAGAGCATAGAAGTGCGTAACGCCTGGTATATGCGTTGCCACACATTATTAATAATTAAATAAACAAAAAAATGCCAAAAGTTAAAACTAAGTCCGCTGCAAAGAAGCGTTTCACGCTTACTGGAACAGGAAAGATTAAGCGTCAGCATGCTTATCACAGTCACATCTTGACGAAGAAAACCAAGAAGCAGAAGAGAAATCTTGACCACAGCACTATTGTCGTAAAGGCAAACCGCAAGCAAGTGCTCGATTGTCTCGCGCTCCGCTAATCATTTTCAGTATTTCAGTAAAAACAAAAGTTTAATCGAATCGTTAGCCCGAAAAGAACGTAAACGAACGTCGCTAAGATTCAAAAAGCAAGAAAATTATGCCAAGATCAGTAAATCATGTAGCATCACGCGCTCGCCGCAAGAAGATTTTGAAGCGCGTAAAAGGTCAGTTCGGTGCTCGCAAGAACGTTTGGACCGTTGCCAAAAATGCCTATGAGAAAGGCCTCACCTACGCATTCGCAGACCGTCGCCGCAAGAAGCGCGAGTTCCGTGCTCTCTGGATTCAGCGTATCAACGCAGCTGCTCGTGCTGAAGGTATGTCATACTCTCAGTTCATCGGCGCCCTCCACAAGGCAGGTATCGACCTCAACCGCAAGACACTTGCATACCTCGCAGTACATAACGCAGAGGCATTCAAGGCTATCGTTGAGAAGGTAAAGTAAATCAACATTAGTGACTAAATAAAGCATCTTTCTCACGCAGGAAGGTGCTTTTATTATTAAAACCCAAAAGACATGAAAGCATTTGTATTCCCAGGTCAGGGCGCTCAGTTCACAGGAATGGGCAAAGACCTCTACGACACCAATCCCAAAGCTAAGGAATTGTTTGACAAAGCTAATGAAATCCTTGGCTTCGATATCACCAAAATCATGTTCGAAGGCACAGCCGAGGAACTGAAGCAGACAAAGGTGACGCAGCCTGCCGTATTCCTCCACTCTGTCATCTCCGCCATCTGTCTTGATGACGCATTTGACGCTGATATGGTGGGTGGTCACTCTCTGGGTGAGTTCTCCGCACTCGTTGCTGCAGGTGCATTGTCGTTCGAGGACGGTCTCAAACTTGTTTCTCAGCGTGCTCAAGCCATGCAGAAGGCTTGCGAAGCTGCTCCTTCTACAATGGCAGCCATCATCGGTTTAGATGACGCCAAGGTGGAAGAAGTTTGTGCTTCTATCTCCAAGCCTGGCAACATAGTGGTACCTGCCAACTACAACAACCCAGGTCAGCTGGTGATTTCAGGCAATGTGGAGGCAGTAAACGAGGCTTGCGAGGCTTTGAAAGCAGCTGGTGCCAAGCGTGCACTTCCACTTCCTGTAGGTGGTGCATTCCACTCTC
>JBGUMY010000186.1:0-7638 GCA_045117095.1 Bacteroidaceae bacterium
AACTTGTTGGGAAAGCGCGAGCCGGGCATCTATGGAAGCCGAGGCTTTGAGGAGTACTTTGAGGAATTGAAGCAACGGTTTCCTGAGGTGGAGTTGGCTTACTACCAGTCGAACGTGGAGGGAGAACTCATCAACAAGATCCATGAGGTGGGATTCGAATGGGATGGCATCGTGCTGAATGCAGGTGCTTACACCCATACCAGCATCGCGTTGCAGGATGCCATTCGTGGGGTGAAGACCCCAGTTGTGGAAGTACACATCTCCAACGTGCATCAGCGCGAGGAGTTCCGTCATCGCTCCATGATCAGTTGTGCCTGTGTGGGGGTGATTTGCGGATTTGGCTTAGACAGTTATCGTTTAGGAGTGGAAGCAATTCTAGAGTTGAGAGGCTTTTCTAATTAAAAGTCTTCTTTAATTAAGAGTTAAGAATTAAGAATTAAGAAAGAATGAAGGGGGGGGAGGTGAGAGATTAGAGGTGAGAGTTTAGGGTTGAGAGTTGAGAGTTTAGGGTTGAGAGTTGAGAGTTTAGAGTTTAGGGTTGAGAGTTGAGAGTTTAGAGTTGAGAGTTTAGAGTTTAGGGTTGAGAGTTATGAATGAGGCTTTGGAAGAATACGTGCTGGGGCACATCGACCCAGAGAGTGAGTATATGCACCGTCTGTGGCGAGCTACACAGTTGCATCTGCTGTATGGACGGATGGCAAGTGGACATCTGCAGGGAAGGTTGCTGAAGATGTTGGTGGGGATGATACGTCCTAAGTTGGTGTTGGAGATTGGCACGTACAGCGGTTATTCAGGCTTGTGCATCGCTGAAGGATTGGAAGAGGGGGCACATCTGCATACGGTGGAGATTAACGATGAGCAGGAGGATTTCACGTTGCCTTGGTTTCAGAACTCGCCGTATAAGGACAAGATCACGATGCATATCGGTGATGCCCTGGAAGTGGTGCCGAAGTTAGGATTGACGTTTGACATGGCATTCATTGATGGCGACAAACGCAAGTATGTGGAGTATTACGAGATGGTGATGACGTATCTGAATGAAGGTGGATACATCTTGGCAGACAACACGTTGTGGGATGGACATGTGGTGGAGGAGGATGCGAAAGATGCTCAGACGGAAGGTATCAGAAAGTTCAACGACTTCGTGGCAGTTGATACGCGGGTGGAAAAGGTGATTCTACCATTGAGGGATGGACTGAGCGTGATTAGAAAATTAAGAGTTAAGAATTAAGAATTAAGAATTAAGAAAGAGTGTAGAGTTGAGGGTTTAGGGTTGAGAGTTTAGGGTTTAGAGTTGAGGGTTTAGGGTTGAGGGTTTAGGGGTGAGAGTTTAGGGGTGAGAGTTAAAAGATAATAAGATATGGAGACAACAAGACAGAATAAGATTGCCAGATTGATTCAGAAGGATCTGGCTGGCATTTTTCAGGCGCAGACCAGGCAGACGCGGAATCTGCTGGTCAGCGTGAGTGTGGTGAGAATCAGCCCTGACTTGAGTGTGGCCAAGGCTTACCTCAGCATTTTTCCATCGGAAAAGGCGCAGGAGGTGTTGCAGAACATCAATGACCATGCCAGTGCCATTCGTTATGAGTTGGGGAAATTGGAACGTCACCAGTTGCGCATCATCCCAGAACTGAAGTTCTTCTTGGATGACTCGCTGGATTATGTGGATCACATCGATGAGTTGTTAACGAAATAATGAATTTTCCTTTCTACATAGCCAGGCGTTATCTGTTGTCGAAGAAGTCGCACCACGCCATCAACATCATTTCGGGTGTGTCGGTGTGTGGCGTGGCCATCGCAACGGCTGCATTGGTGTGCATCCTATCGGTCTTCAACGGCTTTCAGGATATGGTGGCTGGACTGTTCACAGCCATGGATCCAGAGTTGAAGGTAGTGCCTGCGGAAGGGAAGTTCATGAAGGCTGACGCCAAGGAATTGCAGGCATTGCAGAAGGATGCGGATGTGGAAGTGCTGACCCAGACACTGGAAGATCAAGCACTGCTGATGATCAACAACCGGCAGGTGATGGCAACCGTGAAGGGTGTGGAGGACAATTTCGAGGAGTTGACGAACATTGACCGCATCTTGATTGGCGATGGGGTGTTTGAGTTGCATGTGGATGTGATTGATTATGCGATTTTAGGGTCAAACCTGCTGATGCAGTTGGGTTTACCAACCGACTTCAAGGATCCCATTCAGGTGTATGCCCCTCGAAAAGGAGAGCGCATCGACCTGAATGACCCACGTGAGAGCCTGAACCAAGAGGAATTGTACTCGTCTGGCGTGGGTTTCATGGTGAAGCAGAACAAGTATGATTCGCAATATGTGATCACGAACCTGCCTTTTACACGTCGATTGTTTGAGCGTGAGGGGGAAGTGTCGGCCATGGAAATGCGGCTGAAACCAGGAACGGACGTGAAAAAGGTGAAGGAGCGACTACAAGGAGCATTAGGTGAAAGTTACAGGGTGATGGACAGGTATGAACAGCAGGAGGACACGTTCAAGATTATGCAGATAGAGAAGTTGATCTCTTACATATTCTTGACCTTCATCCTGATGATTGCCTGTTTCAACATCATCGGTTCCCTATCCATGCTGATTATTGACAAGAAGCAAGATGCGGTGACCCTGCGGAATTTAGGTGCAACGGAAAGTCAGATCAGGGGCATCTTCATGATGGAAGGCAGGATGATTTGTGTGTTGGGCGCGGTGATTGGCATTGCATTGGGGTTGACCTTGTGCATATTACAACAGGAATTAGGATTGATCCGATTCGGCAACAGCGAGGGGAGTTACATCATCGATGCATACCCTGTGAGTGTGCATGTGATGGACATCGTGTTGGTGTTTGTGACTGTGATTGCCGTGGGATTCTTGTCGGTGTGGTATCCTGTGAGAAGATTGAGCAAGAAATATACGAGAGAGTGAAGAATTGAAATTGAGGAGCAAGGGGCGAGGAGCAAGGAGGCGAGGAGCAAGAGGGAAAATTTAAATAACTGAAGTTAAAGTGGAAGTGAAAATGGAAGTGAATTCGCTACGCTCATGGAAGTTAAAAAGAACAACAGTAATGCCGCTGACAGCATCCCAAACTATCGTCCAGCCAGCTTGGCTGGCTTAACTTCCAGCACGAAGTGCTTAACTCCCTATTTAACTTCATTTTATAACTCCCGAACCTTTAGCTCGACGGAGACAAACTTAAATTAAATAAAATTAAAAATAAAAATAGAAAAAAAATGAAGAAAAGCATTTATGCATTATCTGCCTTGGCAGTGGTACTGCTGTCAGGCTGTGGAAAACAAAAGGCGTTTTTGGCCAACTACTTTGCGGTGTCACCTACTCCATTGGAGTATGTGGCTGGTGAGGTGCCTGCCACCATCAATATCAACTTGCCTGCCAAGTTGATGAACAAGAAAGCTGTCGTGGAATGTAAGCCTGTGTTGAAATGGGATGGCGGTTCCGTATCCAGCACCCCCTTCACTTTGCAGGGTGAGAAGGTGGAGGCCAACAACACCATCATCTCGTTCAGAAATGGTGGTCACGCTACGATGCATTTCTCTGTTCCTTTTCAGGATGGCATGGAGAAGAGTGAGTTGATGATGCAATTCAACGCCAAGTTGGGCAAGAAGACCGTGAATATGCCCGCCGTGAAAATTGGCTACGGTACACAGTGTACGGCTGCCCTCATCACCAAGACAGCCAAGACCGCCAATTTCGCTATGGCTCCTGACAATTTCCAACGCGTCATCAATCAAAAGCAGGAGGCTGCTGTCAAATTCCTGATTGGACAGGCCAACCTGCGTGGCAGCGAACTGAACTCCCAGACCATTCAGGACTTCATCACCACGCTGAAGAACATCAAGAGCGACGAACAGAGTCTGGTGCTGAACAATATCGAGGTGGATGCTTACGCTTCGCCTGATGGGGCATATCTCATCAACGAGCAATTGGCATGGCGCCGTGGTGATGTATCGTCAGCCTATGTGTATCAGCAATTAGCGCAGAACAGACTCGAAACCTTTGTCGACACGAAATACACGGCTGAAGACTGGGAAGGTTTCCAGGCATTAGTGTCGCAGTCCAACCTGCCCGACAAGGAAATCATTCTGCGTGTGCTCTCCATGTATCAAGATCCTGAACAACGTGAGCAGGAAATCCGCAATGTGGCTGTGGTCTATAAGGAACTGGCTGAGGCTGTGCTGCCTGAATTGAGACGTGCCCGCATGATCATCAATTACGATGTGGTGGGACGCAGTGACCAAGACATCCTTGACCTCGTGACTTCAAATGCCTCACAACTCAGTTTGGAGGAGATGATTTATGCCGCCAACAACCTCGCCAAAAACGATGTTCATAGGCAGAACATCCTGAAGAAGATTGTGTCGCTCTTCCCCAACGACTACCGTGCCTACAACTATTTGGGCGAAGTGGCACTGCGCGACGGCAGACTGGATGATGCACAGGGCTATTTCCGTCAGGCACTCAGTCTCGATGGCAATGCACCCGAACCAAACGTGAACTTAGGCTTGATGGCCATTCAGAACGGTCAGTTCCAAGATGCTGAAAGATTCATCACGAAGGGTGTGGGCGCCAACAATTTCGACGAAGCAGTCGGACATCTCTATTTGGCACAGGGTAAGTACTATCAGGCTTCGCCCAAGTTCTCCAAGTCTGCCAACAACAGCTCTGTTCTCTCCCATATTCTTTCGCAAGATTATGCCGAAGCACTCAACATCTTGAACAATATCAAGAATCCCGATGCCATGACTTACTACCTGCGTGCCATCTTGGCAGCTCGCATGGAGGATCCATCGGAAGTGAAGGAGAATCTTGCCAGCGCCATTGCCCTCGACGACACTCTGGCCAAGAGAGCAGCGAACGACGCTGAGTTTTCGGACTACAACAAGTAATAAATTAAGAATTAAGAATTAAGAAAGAGTGAAGAGTTGACAGTTGAGAGTTAAGAGTTGAGGGTTTAGAGTTGAGAGTTATGGATAAGGTAAAGATGATGGTAAAGATGATGATGGTGGGGGGGGCAATCCTCCTCCTATCCTCGTG
Organism: Bacteroidaceae bacterium; assembly: GCA_045117095.1. Lineage (GTDB taxonomy): Bacteria > Bacteroidota > Bacteroidia > Bacteroidales > Bacteroidaceae > Minthosoma. Next base: position 5,056 of record JBGUMY010000186.1, read on the forward strand.
TGGTCTGAGTGGATCTTCTTTCCGCATCAAGGGAACGTTCCGTGACATGCAGACGGGAGAGCTCTATATCTATAACCTCTCTGCAAAAAATGCAAGGCTCGACACACTGACCATTCAAGAGGGGAAGTTCCTCTATCGGGGCGAGGCTGACGAGGTGACTCCCTACGTACTGGTGTTTCCCAACGGCATGGAGCAGGTCATCTTCGTGGGACCAGCAGCTGATGTGGTGTATGAAGCTACCGCCAATGACTTGAAGAATTATGTGGTGAACGGCTCGGAGGAGAATCAGCTGATGAACCAATTCCGCCAAGAGACCTACACACAGAACCCCTCGCAGATGAAGGTGACAGCACGTAAGTACATCAAGGAGCATCCTCTCTCGCTCGTGGCTGTCTATCTGCTTGACACCTACTTTGTGCAAGATCATGAGGTGAGCAACACCGAAATACAGGAACTGCTCAAGACGCTGAAGGCCAAACAACCCCAGAACCATTACCTGCTTGACATTGACAGCAAAGTGGCCAGTGCAGAAAGGAACAGCATAGGCAAGAAACTGCCCGATGTGTCACTCATGAAGCGTGACAAGAAGATGGTGAAGTTGTGGGCGCAGTCGAAAGAATTCAACCTCGTGACTTTCTGGTCTCTCTGGATGCCCAATGGTTATGACTTCCTGTGGAAGTTGCGACAATGCGAGGAGAAATATGGTGGGGATCGCCTGCGCATCGTGACGATATCGCTCGACCTGGAGCGTTATCGTTGGGAAGACGCCACCCGTGTTGACACCCTCCGCCATATTGACCACTATTGTGACGGACTCGGTTTCGAATCCAAAGCCCTCAAGACGTTGGGTGTACACGACATTCCTTACTATATCCTCACGGACAAAAACCACCAGGTGTTGGAGACGGGCAACGATGTCAACCAAATGGCAAACATGCTCAAAAAGCATCTGGAGGCAACGGAGGAGGATGAGAAGAAGAACAAGTAACATTGAATATTCCGATTCACATTACACATTATTATATATATATAAGAAGTGCTGGCTAAAGTTCATAGTGCGACCCTGCAAGGTTTAGAAGCGATGGTTGTCACCATTGAGGTGGACAACTACAGTGGTGGGCAGACACAGAAATTCGCGATTGTAGGACTCCCCGACAATGCTGTGAAGGAGAGTCAGGAACGCGTGCAATCTGCCCTTCGCGTCAATGGCTACAAGGCTCCTGAGAAGTCGGTGGTCATCAACCTTGCACCTGCTGATGTACGCAAGGAGGGATCAGCCTTCGACCTCCCCATGGCCATTGGTGTGATGATGTCGTATGAGTTTCTGACGATTGAGCAGCCTGACCGCTTCATGTTTGTGGGCGAATTAGGGTTGGATGGCTCCGTGTTGCCAGTGAAAGGTGCATTGCCCATCTCCATCAAAGCACGTGAACTGGGATATGAAGCTTTGTTCGTGCCTGCTGAAAATGCGCGTGAAGCAGCGGTCGTGAACAAACTGAAGGTGTATGGGGTCAGTCATCTGAACGACATCGTAGGATTTTTTGAAGGTACACAAACACTCGAACCCACCATGGTCAACACACGTGAAGAATTCTATGCCCAGCAATATGATTTCCCATACGACTTTGAAGAAGTGAAGGGACAAGAAAATGTGAAGCGTGCCCTCGAAGTGGCAGCTGCAGGAGGGCACAATATCATCATGATCGGTTCCCCTGGCTGTGGAAAATCGATGATGGCCAAACGACTTCCGTCCATTCTTCCACCCCTCACCTTACGAGAAAGCCTCGAAACCACACAGATACATTCCATCGCTGGCAGATTGGCAAAAGGCTCTTCCCTGATCGGCCAACGTCCTTTCCGTTCCCCCCATCACACGATTTCTGAGGTCGGATTGGCAGGAGGCACCAGTCATGCACGTCCAGGGGAGGTGTCCTTGGCACATAATGGGGTGCTCTTTCTCGATGAATTGACAGAGTTCAACAAATCGACCCTGGAAATCCTCCGTCAACCTTTGGAAGATCGCAAAATCACCATTACCAGAGCACAATTCATGGTGGAATACCCATGTTCCTTCATGTTAGTGGCCTCTATGAACCCTTGTCCTTGCGGCTATTATGGCGACCCACTCCATCATTGTGTCTGCACACCAGGACAAATCAACCGCTATCTCTCTAAAATCAGTGGGCCTTTGCTCGACAGAATCGACCTGCAAATTGAACTTCAAGCAGTTCCCTTTGCCCAATTGTCTAAGATGAAACCTGGAGAACCATCAGCAGCTATCCGTGAACGAGTGATCAAGGCAAGACAGATTCAGGAAGAGCGATTCAAAGATCATAAGGGAATCCACTGCAACGCCCAAATGACCGAAAAAATGCTTCACCAATACGCAGAACCAGATGCCGCATCGATGGATGTGTTGCGCATGGCCATGGAAAAATTGCACCTGTCAGCACGTGCCTACAGCCGCATTCTGAAGGTGGCAAGAACCATTGCCGACCTCGAAAACAGCGAGAAAGTACAATCTGGCCACATCGCTGAAGCTATCGGATATAGAAACCTTGATAGAGGGGATTGGGCAGAGAG
>JBGUMY010000187.1:0-5760 GCA_045117095.1 Bacteroidaceae bacterium
GAGGCTCCTTAACGTCGGTTCTGCCTCCAGGGGCAAGGTGCCCAGTTGCAGCAGTTTCACGTAGTAGCCCCGTATCTCGTTGGGAATCCTGATGAGGCTGTAGTGCGTGGGCGAGTCCTCCACAATCACGAGCTCATCCTTCGCATGCTCCAAGGGCACGTTCGACTTCACCACAAAATGGTCATCCTCCCGCTCCACCATCAGGAAGGGCAAGTCCCTGTCCACTTGCACCAAGTCGTACGGCACCGTCTTACCCACATACAGACGGCTCTCTTCCACCATCTCCTCCACTACATCCTCCAACTGCAACTCCCAGTGCTCGCTGTGGTTCAGTCGCGCCCAGATGCGGCGGTCGGCATTGTTCATGCACGCCACATCCCCCCGTCTGTATCGCATATCGCTCAACCGCTTGCCGTTGCCCCACGCCCCATTCTTCAACCGCGTCTGCTCTCTCACCTGAATGGTATGCGAGTCGCCAGACTCACGCAGGTACATCAATCGCATGTCGGGCTGCTGCGACTCCCTCGCCGCACCGTTCGCCTCGTCCATCAGGTCTTCCAGCACCGACTCCCACTCTGCCTTGTGATAGATGTTCACCAACACGGGCTGGTCGCCAAACTTACGGCGCAGCGATTCCCGTTCGTAGTCATACAGTGGCAGGTACTTTGCCATCTCATGTTGCAGCAGTGCCAAGTTCGGCATACACAGGTTCACATCCATCTTGGCTGTCGAATAGCCCAAGTAGTTCGCAATGAGGAAGGCCAACTGACGGAACACGGGCGGCATCACTCCCTCCACGCTCAACTCATACAGTTTCTCCACCTGTTCACGGTGTAGTGCCACACTCACATTGCAGAAGTCCTCCGCCAATATCCTCGCCGCCATCATCCTCTCCTTCTGCCTCACCTCCATGTTCGCCCCAAAATCCCGCAACCGCTGCCTGCAAGCCGCCGCCATCTCCTCTTGTCCCTTCTCACCTCTCACCTCTTTCCTCTCACCTCCCACACTCACCGCCATATAGCAGATGGCCAGGAAGAACGTCATCAGTCCATTGTCGAAATAACCCCTCACACCTCCCTCCTTCACTTGCGCCTTCAGGGCAGCGTCAAACCACCGTGCCGCCTCCATACACTTCCCCTCACACAGACTGCGGAGGGCGCCCAACGCGAAGCCCGCCGAGATGCCGTTGTAGATGCCCGCCGAGGGCATCTGACCCGTCGCCACATACTCATACAGCTCCATGCCCGCCAGCAGTCGGCACCGCATCGACTCCGTGATGGCGCTGTACTGCGTGATGACCGACATGATCACCGTCGTGTCCACCACCAAGTCGTGCTCCATCAGATAACTCCCTATGTGCTCATAGAACTGCACGAACGTGTCGGGCTGCAACGTGGCGAAGAGCGCCTGGAACCGCGGCTCCGTCGCCACACAATAGAACAAGTGCGCCTGCTCCTTCGGAATCACGTTCGCGCTGTTGCACGCCGCATAACCGCTCTCCACCAACTGCTTCACGGCATACCTCACAAACATATACGCCTGACCGCCCGACTGGTGCAGCCGCTTGAACGCCAACCGCAAGTCCTTCCTGCACTCATATAGATACCACAGCGCTGGCACGAAGTCCGATGGGTTCACCCCATACCGCACCACGTTCGTGTACCAGTCCTTACCCTCCTTCACCAGCATGCCCCGCTCCACCAGCTCCTCCAGTGCACCCTGTCCATCGAAAGCCGCAAAGCAATACTGCTTCAGCAGATAGATGTGCTCATCCATCCGCTTCCCCGAGCCCAGACCTGCCTCCACATAAAAACACAAAAGCCGCTGAGCATCCTCACTCAATTGTTCATATCTCTCAAACATCATTTCCTTTCCCTCCTGATTGGTTTAAGCGTGCGAAGTTACGGACATTTCACCACAATACAAAATGAAATACCAAAAAAACACCGTTTCAAGCTTCATAATTCCATCAGCTTCTCTTCAAATTCTTCTTTGGGGTAGAGGGATTTGTTGCGGATGCGCGAACGGTAGTTGTAGATGGTCGGCATGGAGTAATCGAGAAACTGAGCGATTTGTGCCGTGTCCGTCACACCCAGACGGATGAGGGCAAAGATGCGCAGCTCCGTGTTGAGACGTTCATGCCGCTTGGGAGTCAGACGTTCTTCAGGACGGAGCAACGCATTGAACTTCTCCACAAAGTGTGGGTGCAGGTCAAGGAAGGCCTCGTCAAATTCATTGTACAGCTTCTGCTGCTCCTCTTCGATGAGGGTATCATCCTTCAACTTCTTCATCAGTTCTGCGCTCTGGTTGCTCTTGGCCAATTTCAGCAACGACTTCCTGTACTTCTCCAAGGCACTGAGGTAAGTTCGGCAACGGTCCAGGAACAAGGCAATGTACTCCTCCTTCACACGATCCATCTGTTGCAGCATCGTATTCGATTCCTGCAACGTGTCGTTTCGTTGTCCCAAAAGCCGGTTGGCCTGTTCCAATTGATCATTGGCGACAGAGAGTTGGTGACGTGTCTGCGTCAGTTTGTGCATCTGGCTTCGTAAATAGAGCACAGCGAGCACCAACATGATGGTCATCACACTCACGCCCAACAAAAGTCCTCGTTCCGTCTGACGTGCCAACCGCTCCTTCTGCTTGTAAGATTTCTCGATGATGGGAAAGACCTCACTGATTTCCATCGAACGCAGTTTGGCGTTGCAGAAATTGGCATCTTCCATGCTGCAAAATAGATAGTTGTAGGCTCTCTCCACCTCACCCTGCTCTTTCAGTTTCGTGGCCAGCAAGGGTAAGGCTGCATACTCTGTCACACCTCGTTTCAGGTCTTCAATAGCTACTAAGGCGAGATGTCGCATCTGTTCTGTCGAGTTGTTTTGTTGACGGTAGATTTCTGACAGAATATAGTGAACATAGGATTTCTGCTCTTTCTCGGCATAGGGCAGGTATTTTTCTATTAGCTGTTTGGCCTCATCCCTTTTACCGTTGGCCAATAGATGGTCTGCTCTCACGATGTCACGACTCAATGGGTCTGTATCTGTGTAGATGATGGAATCGCGATAGAGGTCGGTTTTGTGTCTCAATTCTTTTGATAAAGAAGGTGTGCTGCTCATGTAATCAGCCATCCATCCGTAGATGGTACGGCATACATGGTAGTATCTTGTGCGTTCTTCTTGGTTCATATCTGTTGTGTTCAACTTCTGCACTTTGTCCTCTGCATCGCTGTAGGCGCCCATGATGGCCAATTGCTCTGCCATGTTCAAAGCCACCCATGTACGTTTTTGTGGGTCTTCTTGTAATTCAGTCTCTTGGTTCATCTTGTCGAGGTAAAAGAGGGCAGAATCTGTCTGGAAGTGTGAGTAGGTCTGATACATCGCCTCATACACTTCCAACAATTGTGCACCTTGAACGGTTTCCATTTGCTGCCTCAGACTGTCAATCCGTTCATGTCGTTCAGCCCTGTAGGTTTCCTTCTTCTCCACACATTTATCCAATTCTAACAGCAGGGTTCGCAACTCTTGAGCTTGCATGCTGAATGTGCCTGTCAGCATGACTATAAGTATAAGAAAGAGACTTTTCATGGGCACAAAGGTACGATTTTATCCTTAAAGCACCAAATATTTGTCAGAAAAATTTTATCAATGAGTTTACTTTTTATGGTACTTATAAAATATTTAATCCATTATGTATCAAATGACTAAAATATTTTTGTATTTATATTTTTTTTATGATTCTTTATTGATGTTAATATTTGTTGTAACTTTGCAACACAATCATTAAGATATTACTTACCTATGAAACGTACAATTGGACTTCTTATGGTGCTTCTTAACCTGCTTGCCTTTCCAGAACTGAAGGCTGCCACACCCTCTATCGACCATGTACATCCACTCAATTGGTGGGCTGGCATGGTGAACCCTGAGTTGCAAATCATGCTGCATGGTGAGGGCATTGGTGTATTCGATGTGGAACTGAAGGATGCCCAGGGCATCACTATAAAAGATGTGGTGAAGTTTGACAACAAGAACTACATTATTATATATATAGACACGAAGGGGGCCCCTGCCCAGCGTTTTTCTATCCTCTTGAAGCAGGGGCAAAAGACCGTGAAGACGATTCCCTACGAACTGCAACAACGTGAGCAGGTGCCTCGTAAGAGTTTCGATGCCAGCGATGTGGTTTATTTGCTGATGCCTGACCGTTTTGCCACGGGCACGACTCGAAAGCAGAAGAACCAGATGTACAAGAACATGAAGGAAAACACTTGGGACAGAACGGTTGATATGGCGCGTCATGGTGGTGATCTGGCTGGCTTGACTCAACATTTGGATTATTTGCAGGAACTGGGTATCACAGCCGTTTGGCCAACCCCAACTTTGGAAAACAACATGGTAGAGCAATCATATCATGGTTATGCCATTACGGATTATTACAGGACTGACCCACGTTTTGGTACGAATGAGGAATATCGTGCAATGGTGGATGAAGCACATAGACGTGGTATCAAAATCATTCAGGATATCGTTTTCAACCATTGTGGTGCGTCGAATTTCCTGTTTGCAGACCGTCCTGCTGATGATTGGTTCAACTATGGGAGCAAGTACACACAGACGGGTTATAAGACAGGTGCGGCAAGTGATAGCCATGCTGCATCTCAGGATTTTTCGTTGACTGTGGATGGTTGGTTCACAGAGCAGATGCCTGATGTGAACGGACGCAACAAATATTTCGCCGATTACCTCATTCAGGCTTCCATCTGGTGGATAGAATATGCTGGTATAGATGGCATTCGTCAGGACACCTACCCCTACAATGATTTCGATTTCATGCGTCGTTGGTGTATGGAGGTTGAGGCACAATATCCTGGTTTCAATATCGTGGGTGAGACTTGGATCAATAATAATGTGGGCGTGAGCTACTGGCAGAAGGACAGTCGTCTGGCGGCTCCCAAAAACAGTGAACTGAAGACGGTAATGGACTTCCCATTGATGTACATCCTCGACTCTTTCTACGACGAGGAAACGGACGAGTGGGGAAAGGGACTTGCCAGAGTCTATGAATATCTTTGTCAGGATATGGTTTATGCCGATGTGAACCATCTGCTCACTTTCTTGGCGAACCACGATACAGACCGTTTCCAACCTACGAAAGAGAAGGCACAGGATGTGACGCGCTACAAGCAAGCATTGACCCTGCTGCTCACTTTGCGTGGCATTCCACAGCTCTATGTGGGCGATGAGATTGGCATGTATGCTAACAAGAGTGTAAACGATGGTGCGCTACGTCAGGATTTCCCTGGTGGCTTCCCTGGCGATAGAAGAAATTCCTTTACAGAGGCTGGTAGAACGAAGTTGCAGAACGAATACTTCAATTTCTCCAAGAAGCTGCTCAACTGGCGTAAGGGCAATGAAACGGTAGCGTTTGGCAAGCTGGTTCATTATGCTATCCGAAATGGCTGCTATGTTTATGCTCGTCAGAAGGATGGAAAGACGGTGACAGTGGTGATGAACGGCACAAATGAGCCACAAACGCTCGATCTGAAGATCTATCGTGAAGTGATACCAACTAACAAGGCTTACGATGTCATCTCAGACAGTGAAGTCGTGTTGGGGGACAAGTTGGAGATGCCAAAACGTGGCATTTATGTGCTGTGCTTTTGAGTTTTAGAGTATAGGGCTTAGGGTTTAGGGTTTAGAGTTAAGAGCTTAGAGTTTTTGAAATATAATAGATATGAATAGAAGAACGATATTAAGTTTC
>JBGUMY010000188.1:0-5837 GCA_045117095.1 Bacteroidaceae bacterium
CTCTCCATATTTCGTGACTAACACCGAGAAGATGGAGTGTGAGATGGAAAACCCACTCATCCTCATCTACGACAAGAAGATCAGCAACCTGCAGGAGTTCCTGCCTATCTTGAACCCTGCTGCTCAGACAGGCCGTCCAATCCTCGTGATTGCTGAGGATGTGGAGAGCGAGGCATTGACCACTCTCGTAGTGAACCGTCTGCGTGCTCAGTTGAAGATTTGCGCTGTCAAGGCTCCTGGCTTTGGCGACCGTCGCAAGGCTATGTTGGAAGACATCGCTGTTCTGACTGGTGGTGTGGTGATTTCTGAGGAGAAGGGTCTCAAACTCGAACAGGCTACCATCGAGATGTTGGGTTCTGCCGAGAAGGTGACCATTACCAAGGACAACACAACCATCGTGGGTGGCAAGGGTCAGAAGGAGAACATCCAAGACCGTGTGAACCAGATCAAGAACGAAATCAAGAACACCACTTCTGACTACGACAAGGAGAAGCTTCAGGAGCGTCTGGCTAAACTCTCTGGTGGCGTGGCTGTGCTCTATGTAGGTGCTGCCTCCGAAGTGGAGATGAAGGAGAAGAAAGACCGTGTGGACGATGCACTCTGTGCTACCCGCGCAGCCATCGAAGAGGGTATCGTGCCTGGTGGTGGTGTAGCCTTCATCCGTGCCCTCGACAGCCTCGAAGGTCTGGAAGGTGACAACGCTGATGAGACCACAGGTATCAACATCGTGAAGCGTGCCATCGAGGAACCTCTCCGTCAGATTGTGGAGAACGCAGGTCTGGAAGGCTCTGTTGTTGTTGAGAAGGTTCGCAACCAGAAGGGCGACTTCGGTTACAATGCCCGCAAGGACACTTATGAGAACCTCCGTGAGTCTGGTATCATCGACCCAGCCAAGGTTTGCCGTGTCGCTCTCGAGAACGCTGCTTCCATCGCAGGTATGTTCCTCACCACCGAGTGCGTCATCTGCGATGCCAAGGAGGATAAGCCCGAAATGCCAATGGGTGCTCCAGGCATGGGTGGCATGATGTAAAACAACGAAAAACTGAACGAATCATATCGAAAGGCTCCGATGCTGACAATGGCATCGGAGCCTTTTTATTTGGAAGAGCCTTGCCCCTTCTCCTTCAAGTCCTAAAAGTCCGTAAACCGCAAACGCCCGTGAAAAGATAAAAGATAAAAAGATAATTGAGGAAAAGCCTGAGCTCTTCCTCAATCCTTTCACAACTTTCCACTTCTCTTTACCTAAGAAAGGAAGCCTGTTAGCTTACATGATGGACAAGTAGAATCTCTCATCATATTTCGAGGCGGTTCTGGAACAAGACGTTATCTTGGTTTCATGTTTCTTCATCTAAGTATTAGAGAGCCACCCTACCGATGCCCTGCATGTCAAGCGCCACCTGCACACCCAATGCCCTGAATGCCCGCATCATGGAACTGAATGTGATACTTTTTCCACTTTCTATACGACACACTTGAGCCCTTTGTACACCCATTCGTTTTCCGAGTTCGGCTTGGGTCATTTCTTGTGCCTCCCTTGCTTGTTTGATAGCCTCACCCACACGATAGGCCTGAACGGCTTCATCCACACCACGTTCAAACTTATCACGTTCTGGTGTGCCGACTGGACCGTAATCTTCGTCCAGCAATTCTTCAAAACTATACAGTTTCATGTCTCCTACTTGTTTCATATCTTCTTGTTTTTGTTTTCAAAATACAATTTTCTGATTCCTTCAGCTTTGGCTATTTCATTCTGTGGGGTCTTTTGTGTCTTCTTAACAATGCCATGAGTGGCAACGACCAGCGTGTTGACGTCCTTATCCCAAAAAGCGAACAGTCTGTAGTAAGTCTTGTTATAAAGTGTACGAAACTCCCAAATCTCCGTACCTTCGAGTTTCTTAAAAAGTTCTTTGTCGCGCTCTCCTTTTTGTACCCGACGGATATTGTACCCGATTTTACCACGAATCTCTTTTGTCAGAGATTTCAAGAAGTCCCGTGCCTCTTCCAGCAAATCAAGTTCAAAAACTACCTGTTCCATTGTTTTATTGATTTCTGATGCAAAAATACGGATTGTTTCCCAAATGCGCAACAAATAATTGAGTTATTTTTCAAAAGCATCGAAAGAAATGGGATTCCTTATCTCAATTGTAATATTCGATATTACCTCTATAGTACCTCTATGTTAATAAGGCAGAGGTACATCAGAGGCAAGTCGGAGGTACATCGGCATCCCCTGGGTGATTAAAAAAACTTGCTTCTTGACGATGGGCGACCCTCTTCTTGACGATGCCCTTCCCTCTTCTTGAGGCTCGATTGCTTGCTTTTTGTACCTTATCAGGCTGCGATAAATGACAATTTTCAAATGAATGGATGAGAGTTTATTCATTCACCAACACCCTTCCATCCTCAGTCATCCCTTCTGCGCTGATGTACATTTCCTGACAGGTGGAATTGTTGAAGAACTCCACCTTGGCCTTGCCATCCTTGTCTGTCTTGATGTCAGGGTTCCAATAGATGGTGCGGCGGAAGTCTGCCATAGGAGGAATCACATTGTAGTCCTCCATTTTGAAGGTGGAAGGAATGTTGAAGCCTTGGAAGTAGCTTTTTCGCAATCCCTTCTGGCTTTCGGACGAATAGATGAAGTGGTGATAGACATACACATAAACCACCTCATTGCCATTATTAAAGAAATGTGGCGTCAAAAGTGCTCCAGGCAATCGGCCATCGAAAACAATGTAAATGGACTTCACCTCATCAAGAAAGCCCGAGAAAGCACTAGAGTCTCTGTCATTGTTGTCAAAAATCCATTCTATGTACCTTCCATGATACAAATCGGTTCGATTCCTATACACGTCAAGGTCTGCCTTCAGTTTGCTGTTGACAAAATCCACAAGTGTGGGTACTGGTCCTCCCTCGTCCAAAATCTTATCCAATTCCCTGTCCACATCGTAATAGAGCGAGGCATAAATCCGTCCATAGGACTCGTTCTTGTACATATAATCATCATTCGTGAAGTATCGCCTCTTTGCCTTCACCGTTACATTCTGCAACACATGATCCTTCTGCGTGATGGGGACGAAATCTTCTTCAGGAAGCTCCTGTATCCTGTCCTTCTGAAAGAGGTTGGGAGTCAAGGGATGCAACGCTCTGGCTTCCAATGGCGTGATGTAACGCCCTCTGGGTGAGAACTGCCTGTCGATGCCCACATAGTAGGTCTTCCGCTTCATGTACCCCTTGCCAGTCTTCTTTCGTGTATAGACCTGCATCTTCCACTCTCCATCCAGAAACGGCATGTCGAAGGAGTAGTAGCCTAAAGAGTCTGTGCGTGTCGTTCCAGAAAGGCTCTGACCGCTTTGGTTGTACAGATGGACTTCCATGCTCACATTGCTGACAGGATTCCGTTTCCTGAATTCATTCAGTTTTCCGAACAGATAGAACTTGTCCTCGATGGGCTGCACCTTCTCAAAATGTTCCTTGCCCGCCATCAGATTCCAGTCATATCGCCTCCATCCTTGTGTCATCATCAGCAGGTCTGCGCTCTCTCTGTGCTGCCTGTCATCCGCCTCGAAGTAATAATCCAAGTTGTGGATATAGCCCCTCACTTCCGATGAGAGCAGCATCCAGGTCTTCATGTTGCCCTGCTTGCCGTTATTCATGGTGGCGTAATCGATGGCAGAGAAGGAAAGCGAGGCATTGGGACGGGTTTGCAGTTCCAACTCCACCTTGCCACAAGGTTTCAGACGTTCTGTCTTGGTCACGATGCGTATGCTGTCAGTGGCTTCAAACCTCGGACAAATGAAGAATAGCCGTTCAGCCAAGATTCTGCCGTCGCTGTCGAAGACGGTCAGTTGACTCACGCCCTCCTCCTGCCGTTGTCTGTCCAACTCAATCTCGATCAGGGGACTTGCCACCACCGTGTCGCAATAGACGATGTTGCCGTTATGCATCACCACATAGCCCAGCAGATGTCCACACAGGCTGTCCGTGCATTGCAGCGTGGCGGTCATCTGCTCATGGATGGCATCAAATGTCAAGGCGCATCCTTCCTTCTTGGGCTTCGGCAGAGGATAGTACTGCACTTGCTTCCTCTCGCTCTTCTTCAGGTTGCGCATCTGGAAGATGAGGGAATCCGCATCGGGCACCAGTTCAAAGAGTCCTCTCCCCAAGGTGTCCGTCTCTACAGAGGCAAGCACATCGCCTTTGGCATTCATCACGAAGCCCTCTCCCTCGTATGGCCGTCCATTGTCATCCACAGCCAGCATCGCCATCCGACACTTCTTGCCCACGATGAGGTGTCCACCTTCAGGATAGAACTGCACGCTCACCGTCTTGGCGAGATTGGAGGAATAGAGGTCGGATAACACAGACTTCGTATAGAGTGAGTCACTTGTGTCTCTCAGATTAGGGATGCGTTGCTTGTAACTGATGGGTCGGATGGTCAGGTCGGAATAATCGCCCTCAGCCTTGGGAGCATTGAACACAGGAAATACCCTTGAGAACAGCGCATTCACGCCCCAGTTGGTCATATATCTTGTGTAAGCCCTCACCTCGTAAAAGCCTGAGCCAAGGATGGTGTCGAGTTTCATCTCCCCATGTGCCTGCCCCAACGAATCAATAGGATATTTCTGTGTCTGTATCACGTCTCCTGTCGGATTCAGCAGTTCCACATACAGCACCTTGCTCAAATCTGTCATCCGTCCGTTGTCCGTCCTCGTCACGTAAGCCTTGAACCACATCGTCTCATTCTTGAAATAGCCCGTGTTGTCAAAGTGCAGATACACCTTTTCCTGTGGAACCACCTTATTGAAGTTCATCGCCTTCTGGATGTACGACAGCACGTTGGTTGCCTCCCCACTCTGCTGGGCATGAAGCGAAGTGGCAAAAGCTATCAAGAATAATATGTGTAAGAACCTACGCATGGAGGTCATCAAAATAATGACAAAACGCGATATTTCAGATAGCCTTAACGACCATATTCAGGGTCATAGTGCACTTTTTCTGAATCTTTTACACCTTCTTTAATCCATTGTTTATATGGACGTAATATGAAAGTTGTTCCTATTCTATCATAAAATTCCACATAATAGGGTTCGCCATCATCTGCCCAAACACCAACCTTGGCAACGTATTTTCCTTTTTCCTTTGCTTTCTTTTCGTGTAATATGATGGTATAATATTTTTTCCCAACATATTTCTGGACTTCAGGATTTTCAAAAGTACTTGAGTACACTTCTGGTGTGCTAGAAATTTCTTCCACCAGATTCTCTTTGTAATAATCTGGGCCGAAGTTATAAACGACTTCTTTAGCAAGTTTTACGAGATAATCTGCCTTTTTAACAGAGTCCATTTGCTCAAATTTGATATTCTGAGCATAAGAAATGAGACAATAGGTCGCTGCGAAAAATAATAACAATAAGTGTTTCATTGTATCTATAATTAAAATGAATAAAAATAATACTTAGTTAAAAATCAGAAAAACCAAAATCACTTTTGGAAGTTATTGCCTTCTGGATATAAGACATTGTCTATCCATTTCGCAATCCGCTTGCAAAATTACGACATATTTCCGAGATACGTTTCTTTTTCACATATAATTATCACGAATTGACCATGAATTGCCCATGAATTTCATGCAGAGCCAAATTATATGGTAAATTACATGGCAATTATATGTCAAAAAAAATATAAATCTTCCAAATCCTTCCAAAAATTAGTTCTCCTTTTGCAAAAGAGAATGATGAACGTCACGAAATATAATTGCCATCTTTGACATGATGCCGATATGAGGCCAATGGATGATGATTCGACTTAAATCGAGGCGATATGAGTCCAGTTGAAAA
>JBGUMY010000189.1:0-3509 GCA_045117095.1 Bacteroidaceae bacterium
CAAGAGACCTATACCAAACAGAAAATCACCAATATAGCGGTGTTTCTTCATATAGATGAGCACGATACCTATAAAGAAACCGATATAGGACACGATGCTGATATCGAACGGAGAAGCCTCGCTGCTCGATGTACCCACGGCCATAATCCACGCAGTCAGCGTCGTACCGATGTTGGCACCCATGATGACAGAGATGGCTTGTGCAAGTGTGAGCAAACCCGCGTTGACAAACGAGACCGTCATCACCGTTGTTGCTGTCGAAGATTGTACAGAAGCGGTGACCAATGTACCTGTCAACATTCCTGTGAAACGATTGGTGGTCATGGCACCAAGCACGTGGCGCAACTGCGGACCTGCCATCTTCTGGAGGGCTTCACTCATGGCCTTCATACCGAACATGAGCATCGCAAGCGAACCCAGAAGTTTGAAAATAATCCAAATTGACATGTATGTAAGATATTTAGTTAGTTATCTGCGTGCAAAGATAAGTATTTTGAGCGAAAAGTGAAGAGGTAAAAGTAAAAAAATCTAAAATTCTCTTGTTCAAATGGCATGTAAAATAGATTTTTCACTTTTCAGTCTTCACTTTTCACTTAAAATCCCTACCTTTGTGGTGCAATTAACAACCAACCTATTTATATAATGAAAAAAATCTTCTGTTTGTTTTCCCTGATGATGGCGCTGATGGCCACTCCTGCTTTCGCACAGAAAGCCCAGGGAAGTTTCGAGGCAGGCAACGGCACGTTCCTGCTGAATGGCAAACCTTTCGTGGTGAAGGCTGCCGAGATTCATTACCCCCGTATTCCCAAAGCCTATTGGGATCACCGCATCAAGATGTGCAAGGCTTTAGGCATGAACACCGTGTGCATCTACATCTTCTGGAACATCCACGAGCAGCGTGAGGGCGAGTTCGACTTCACAGGCAACAACGACGTGGCTGAGTTCTGCCGTCTGGCGCAGAAGAACGGCATGTACGTCATCGTGCGTCCGGGTCCCTACGTTTGTGCCGAGTGGGAAATGGGCGGTCTGCCTTGGTGGCTCCTGAAGAAGAAGGACATCAAGCTCCGCGAACGTGACCCCTACTTCATGGAGCGCGTGAAGATCTTCGAGCAGAAGGTGGGCGAGCAACTGGCTGGCCTGACCATTCAGAAGGGCGGCCCCATCATCATGGTGCAGGTGGAGAACGAGTATGGCTCCTACGGCGAGGACAAGCCCTACGTGTCCGAGATTCGTGATTGCCTGCGTGGCATCTACGGCAAGGAGCTGGCGCTCTTCCAATGCGACTGGTCATCCAACTTCGAGAAGAACGGCCTCGATGACCTCACTTGGACGATGAACTTCGGCACAGGCGCCAACATCAACGACCAGTTCCGTCGCCTGGGCGAATTGCGTCCCAACGCCCCCAAGATGTGTTCTGAGTTCTGGAGCGGATGGTTCGACAAGTGGGGTGCTCGTCATGAGACCCGTCCTGCCAAGGATATGGTGGACGGTATGGACGAAATGCTCTCCAAGGGCATCAGCTTCTCCCTTTATATGACGCATGGAGGCACCTCCTTCGGCCATTGGGCTGGCGCCAACTCTCCTGGTTTCGCGCCTGATGTCACTTCGTATGACTACGATGCACCGATCAACGAGTATGGTCACGCCACACCCAAATACGACGAACTCCGCAAGATGATGCAGAAGTACAGCGACAAGAAATTGCCCGCTGCGCCCAATCCTCCCATGCCTATCATCACCGTTCCGAAGTTCGAGCTGAAGGAGTTCTCTTCCATCCTGAACGGCAGCGATGACTTGAAGATGCCCATCCATAAAGGTGAGCTCAAGACTTTTGAGGAGATGGATATGGGCTGGGGCACTATGCTCTACACTACACGTATGCCCGAGATTAGTAGCCCCAGCACGTTGACTGCAGACTTCCATGACTATGCACAGGTGTTCATCAATGGAAAATACATCGGCAAAATTGACCGCGTGAAGAACGAGAAATCACTCACCCTGCCCCCTGTAAAGAAAGGCGATGAGTTGGAAATTCTTGTTGAAGCGATGGGACGAATCAATTTCGGCCGTGCAATCAAAGACTTCAAGGGTATTGTCAGCGATGTTACCCTTCAAGCTGAGATTGACCATATCGAAACGACTTGGAAGCCTCAAGGCTGGACACAGATGGCATTGCCAGACAGCTATGAGAAAGCTGCCGATGCCTTTGTCCACAACATCGACCATTCACAGCCCGACAAAGGTGTACGCCTTGGAGCACCTGTCAAATGGAATACCGACGGTCTCGACCTCGTCACCAAGCGCGGCTACTATCGTGGCTACTTCAACCTCACCAAGGTGGGCGACACCTTCCTCAACTTCGAGACGTGGGGCAAGGGTCAGGTCTATGTGAATGGTCACGCAATGGGTCGCATCTGGTCGATTGGTCCCCAGCAGACGCTCTACGTGCCCGGTTGCTGGCTGAAGAAGGGCAAGAACGAGATCATCGTCCTCGACGTCGTAGGTCCTCGTGAAGCCGTTGTGTGGGGTCAGGTTTCCCCTGAACTCAACAAGCTCCAACTCGAGAAGTCGAACAAACACAACAACATCGGCGACAAGCCCGACCTCAACAGCGCCACCCCTGCCGCCACAGGAGCCTTCAACGGAGGCAATGGCTGGCAGACCGTCAAGTTCACCGCTCCAAAGAAGGGTCGCTTCCTCGCCATCGAATGTCTCTCCACCCAGAAGGACGGCGACCGCGTAGCCATCGCCGAACTGTATCTGCAAGGTGCCGACGGCAAGCGCATCTCCCGCGAACCTTGGACTACCAAGTACGCCAACTCTGAGGAGGAGAACGGCAACCACACAGGCGACAAGGTCTATGACCTGCAGGAATCCACCTACTGGCAGACTGAGAAGAGCGCTACCCTGCCCCACCTCCTCGTCATCGACCTCGGCAGCGAGCAGACCGTCTCAGCCCTCGAATACCTGCCCCGCGCCGAACAGGGAGCCCCTGGCAGCGTGAAGAACTACAAGATCTATCTCTACTAATCGAGTATTTGATAGAAGAAGTTGCGGCAGGCCGCCGAAAGAAAAATATAAAAAAATAGGTAAAAATATTGAAAAACTATTTTTGTTTATCTTTCATTATTTTTCATTATTTTTTCTTCGGCGGCTTGCCGCAATAATACAATACTATACATAAAAAGAGAAGGCTGCAACTACTGCAACCTTCTCTTTTTCTCTTACATCGCGTCAGCCTTGTCAACTCTTCATTCTTTCTTAATTGACTTCGTCGAGCTAAAGGTTCTTAACTCTTAATTCTTAATTAAAGTTATCCCCCGAATCCGCCGCCACCGCTTGGAGGTGTGTCGCTGCCACTCTCGCCCCCTGTACCTGGGGTGGTGCCATCGCTCCCATCAGAGTTCCCCTTGGCTGCCGCGATCTCAGCCTTGGTCTTGTCCGTCCAAGCCAGCTTCACGTCCTTCTTCAGCTCCTCGCGGGTGAACTCGCCTGTGCTCTGAGCCAGC
>JBGUMY010000190.1:0-2621 GCA_045117095.1 Bacteroidaceae bacterium
GTTATTCTGCGAAAAATGGAGAATTTGTAAATTTTCGGTTATTTGTGGTCAATCCATTCGGTTATTAATGACTCTAGGCCACCGAAATTTTTGCAAAATTACGGAAATTCTTCTGCGAGCAAATAAATTTATACACCTGTGTATAAGCAAAATACGTGCTTAAAATAATCTTAAAAAACTTTGGTCAGTCGCATTAAAAAGTGTACCTTTGCATCCAATTTTACGATAATCAATTAAAATTGCAGCAATGCAGAGACAGAAATTTAACATATTAGGCGGACTGAACATTCAAAGCACATGGTGCCTTGAATGCGATTCCTATATGCATACGTCAGGCATTGTTGCGCCCCGCTATTCCCATAGGACGACTTTCCATATTGCACGAGGAGGGAGTGGATTGCTCCTGACATAGATTGTACGTGCAGACACGAGATAAACAAAGTGGTTGGAAAGTCAGATGCTTGCCAACCATTTTTCGTTTAAATAATCCGCTCACACTCGGCCAATTCCAAGCAAGCTTGATTGGCACTTGCTTAATCGCGGATTTGTGCCTATCACAACCATGAACACTGCCGACTTACCATCGGCATGACTTCTCCTCATCGGCCTGGCCTATGGCACAATATGTAATCAATCAATTATTAACCGCGCAGCGATGCGCACAAACAAAAAAGAACAAAGAAATGTTAGAATTCAAGAAGTACAGCTCCATCGAGAATTCCTTCAATAGGGAGTTCATGGAGCACATCGTGGCAGAAATGCCAACCGATTTGGAATATGTGGTACAGGAAAAAGTACATGGTGCCAACACAAGTTTTCTCTGTGACGGAAAGAATGTAAGGTTTGCCAAGCGTACCTCCATGCTGGAAGCAGATGAGAAATTCTACGACTATCCCGAGTTGCTTGAACGGTACAAAAGTAAAGTAGTGGCTCTTGCCAAGGATGTCTTCAGCAGATATAAGGACGTGAAAAGCGTCAATATCTTCGGTGAGATGTTCGGTGGTACCTATCCCCACAAGGATGTGCAGCCCAACCGCAAGTTGTCTCTCATTCAAAAGGGTGTATGCTATACTCCTGAGCATGAGTTTTACGGTTTTGACATCTATGTCATCAACGAGGAGGGCGGCAAGTATCTGCCAGTAGATGAGGTGAACGACCTTTTCGAGAAGCATGGATTCTTCTATGCCAGGACTCTGTTTCGGGATACACTCGGTGAATGCCTCAAATACCCCAACGCATTCCAGAGCAAGATTGCTGAATGGCTTGGTTTCCCAGCCATCGAAGACAATATCTGCGAGGGTATCGTGATAAGACCTGTCGTTCCCATGTACCTGAGAAATGGCAGCAGGGTACTCATCAAGAGTAAGAACGAACGGTTTGCCGAAAAGAAGAGCGTGAAGAAGCGTAACAAGCTTTTTGCCGAACCTGTTCCTTACAGCGAAGCCTTGAAAACACTCGTTCCAGAAGTAGAGGCATACGTCACCGAACAACGTCTGGCAAATGTCGTAAGCCACATTGGTGAGATACATGTGCCTAAAGACTTCGGAAAGATTATGGGTCTGTTTTCCAAGGACGTGCTCGAAGATTTCCTTAAGGAACATGGCGGCGAGTATGGTTGCCTCGAAAAGAGCGAACAGAAATTGCTCAACAAGGAACTGAACAAACTTTCCACTCAGATGGTGAAGAAGGTCTATATGGGCCAGGCTTACATACTCGATTAATTAACAGACTCTCTCCGTGCTCCAGATGGGGCATGGAGAGAATAACACAAAGAAGAAAATGAATTTCAAGTTTAATGCAGAACAAACGTTCTTTACATCAGATACGCACTTCAATCATGCGAACATTATCAAGTTTTGCAGTCGTCCATTCAAGGACGTAGAGCAGATGAACGAGGTGATGATAGCAAACTGGAACAGCGTGATAGGTAAAGATGATACAGTTTTCCACTTGGGCGATTTCTGCCTGGGCGGCGCAGCAGAATGGACAAAGATACTCGACCGACTGAATGGCAAGATTTATCTGATCATGGGTAATCACGATTTGAAGAATATTCGACAAGGATTCATCAGTCGCTTTGAACATGTTGCCATGCAGATGCACATCGAAGTGGGCAAGCAACAAATCTATCTGTGTCACTTTCCTTTTCTGTGCTTTGAGGGTGGATACAAGGACGTATGGCAGCTATTCGGTCATGTCCATACCCGAAAGAATAACACAGGAAATGATGCCGATAGGCTTCAGTATCTCTACCCGACCCAGTATGATGTGGGAGTGGACAACAACGGCTTTACACCAGTGTCGTTTGAGCAAGTCAAGAGAATCATAAACAAGCAAGTTGAACAAAGTAACATGTAACAATTATGGGAGTAGATATATCATTGCACATAGAAATCAGGAAGCAAAACCAATGGCACCTGATGAAGGTCACTTCACCCCAGTGGGAGAAGACAGACCATGAATATGAGATTTTAGAGTCGGAGGTTTTCAACTGTCGGTATTACCACTTCAGAGACTTCTTGAATGAGGCTGATACACACAGAAGCAGGAACAAAACCATTCTAAGTGATGAACTCCAAAAGATGATCAATGAGGATGATTTCGACATGGGATTCGGTGTC
>JBGUMY010000191.1:0-10405 GCA_045117095.1 Bacteroidaceae bacterium
TTTCGCTTTGGCCTGTTGGAAGAGGTCACGCACACGGCTGGCACCTACACCGACAAACATTTCCACAAACTCCGATCCAGACAAGGAGAAGAAGGGTACACCAGCTTCACCAGCCACAGCTTTTGCTAAGAGCGTCTTACCAGTTCCTGGAGGACCTACAAGAAGGGCACCCTTGGGTATCTTACCACCCAAATTAGTGTACTTTTCAGGTTTCTTCAGAAAATCGACAATCTCCTGTACCTCCTGCTTGGCACCTGCTTGTCCTGCCACATCCTTAAAGGTGATTTGAGGTGAATTTTTGTCATCTTTCTCAAAAAGCTGTGCTTTGGATTTACCTACCGAGAAAATGCTTCCAGCACCACCCATGAAGCCACCACCTCCCATGCCACGCATGATGAATACCCAGATTAGGATGATGATGATGAGTGGCGCAAAATTCCATAACAGGTTGCTGATGAAATCATTATCCCGTTCGTATGTAACCTTTCCTTTAAAGTTCCCTTCTTCGTTTTGAGTGTCAAGATAACTTTCGAGGTTGTCGATAGAACCAAATTCCACTTTGATACGAGCGGCTTTCGTGTTCTTGTTCACTGCACCAAACACTTGCTTATCATACTTCGAGTCGATACTCAGGGTAAGCGTGTTGTTGTCTTTGTTGATGACGACATCAGCCACATATCCCTTCGTCACAAACTCCTTGAAAGTGGTGTAGTCCACAGTGCGAGAGGCAGATGTATCGTGGCGTGTGAAAATCATGAATGCCAATCCTGCGATAAGCAGAATATAGAGCCACGTGAAATTGAAACGTGGTTTCTGCATTCTGTTGTTATTGCCTGCGTTATTGCTGTTTTGTTGATTTCTTGTATCCATGCTGCGTTAGTCAATGTCTGGAACATCAGTGATTTTTGCGTCTTCCCAGAGGTTGTCCACATCGTAAAATTCACGTGCGTCGGGTACGAAGATGTGTACCACCACATCGATGTAGTCAAGTGCTACCCATAGGTTGTTGCGTGTGCCATCCACTGCTGATGGACGTGCGTTGGCCTGCTTGCGAGCAAACTCGCGCACCGATTCAGTGATGGCGGCCACTTGGCTGGGAGAGTTGCCTTGGCCAATGACCAGATATTTGGTGATGGTATCGTCAATCCCTTCCAAGTTGACGATACGGATTTTCTTGCCTTTCTTTTCTTGGATGCCTGCCATGCAAGCGTTTACTATCTTTTCGGTTTCTGTCATTTATTATATATATAATGTATATATGTTATCACGCATTGTCTTCTTGTTCTCTTTTCTTCTTCTCCTCGATCATCTGGAAGTTCTTGGGACGCAACACGAAATTGCTGCCTAAGTATTTCTCCTTCACAATGGTGTTTTGGGCCAACTCTGGAGGTGTGCCTTTGAAGAGGATGCGTCCCTCGAAGAGCAAGTAGGCTCTGTCGGTGATGCAGAGTGTTTCCTGCACGTTATGGTCAGTGATGAGGATACCTATGTTTCGGTCTTTCAACTTCCACACCACATACTGAATATCCTCCACAGCGATAGGGTCAACGCCAGCAAAAGGTTCGTCGAGCATGATGAACTTGGGGTCGATAGCCAGACAGCGTGCAATCTCACAACGTCTTCTTTCTCCTCCTGAAAGCTGGTTGCCTCTGTTCTTCCTTACTTTTTGTAGGTTGAATTCATCTAACAGACGTTCTAGATGTTCCCGTTGTTCTTCTGCTGATTTGTATTTCATCTCCAGCACCGTCATGATGTTGTCTTCCACGCTCATGGTGCGAAACACACTGGCCTCCTGTGCCAGATAACCTACACCTTTCTTCGCACGGGTTGATACGGGGTCTTTGGTAATTTCCATGTCGTTGATAAACACCCGTCCGCTGTTGGGTACCACCAACCCCGTCGTCATGTAGAACGAGGTTGTTTTGCCAGCACCGTTAGGCCCCAACAATCCCACAATCTCTCCTTGACGCACACTGATGGACACATTGTTGGCCACAGTGCGCTTTCCGTAGGTCTTCACCAGATTGCGTGTATAAAGAGTGTTCCGTTCGTCCGAATATTCGGGGATGTTTTCATCACCGGCATTCGTGGTCACGGATATATATTTTTGCTCCATATTTTATCAAATTAGTTACAAAAGTACGAATTGTTTAGCGATTAGTCACTTTCTAAATCAAAAAACTATGTTAAAAGACGTTCTTTTGAACAAAAATAACTAATTTTGCCAAGATTTTGCTATTTATAAATCATTAAATTCGCAATTAACGTGCTTACAATACGAAGTGGATTAACCCATCTTGGACGGTATGTCATCCTCATGGGGCGTGTACTTTCGCAACCCGACAGGTGGCGGATGTTTTTCAAACAATATGTGACGGAGATGTATCAGTTAGGTTACAACTCGATTGGCATTGTGCTCATCATCTCCTTCTTCATTGGTGCCGTGATATGTCTTCAGATTAAACTCAACATTCAAAGCCCGTGGATGCCTCGCATGGTGGTGGGCTACACGACACGTGAAATTATGTTACTCGAATTCTCGTCGAGTATCATGTGTCTGATTCTGGCTGGTAAGGTTGGGTCGAACATCGCTTCTGAGATTGGTACTATGCGCATCACCCAACAGATTGATGCGCTTGACATCATGGGCGTCAATTCTGCCAATTACCTCATCCTACCTAAGATTGTTGGGTTGATGACCATCATGCCCATCTTGGTCACGTTAAGTGTGGCGGCAGGCATCATGGGTGCATACGCCACCTCATTGATGGGTACCACGACGGTGCCAGAATTGGATGAGGGTTTCCGCTATCAGTTTAATCAGTGGTTCTTCTGGTGTGGTATGATCAAGGCGGTGGTTTATGCGTTCATCATCACGAGCGTATCTGCCTACAAGGGCTATACGGTCGAAGGTGGTAGTGTGGAAGTGGGCAAATCAAGTACAGATGCCGTTGTCACCAGCAGTGTGCTTGTGCTGTTCTCTGATATTTTCTTGACAAATATGCTGACATGATTAAGGTAGAACATTTATATAAGAGTTTTGACGATAGGGAAGTGCTCAAAGACATTAATACCACTTTCCGTGATGGTGAGGTGAACCTCATTATTGGTCAGAGTGGTAGTGGTAAGACGGTGTTGATGAAGAACATCGTGGGACTGCTCACTCCAACCCAAGGCAGCATCTACTACGACAATCGTGATTTTGTGTCGCTCTCGAAGCGGGAGAAAATCCTCTTGCGTCGTGAGATGGGCATGATTTTCCAGAGTGCGGCGTTGTTTGACTCCATGTCGGTGCTTGACAATGTGATGTTTCCGCTTGACATGTTTTCAAGTGCTTCTTATGAAGACCGCAAGAAACGGGCATTGGATTGTTTGGCACGTGTCAATCTGCAAGGTGCAGAGAAGAAGTTTCCGGGTGAAATTTCAGGTGGTATGCAGAAACGCGTGGCGATTGCCCGTGCCATCGTGTTGCAACCCAAATACCTTTTCTGCGACGAACCCAATTCCGGTCTCGATCCCAAGACGAGCATCGTGATTGACGAACTCATCGCAGGCATCACCCACGAAGATAAAATTACCACCATCGTCAACACCCACGACATGAACTCTGTGATGGGCATTGGTGAGAACATCACCTTCATCTGCGAGGGTAGGGCAGAGTGGCAAGGCAATAACAAGGAAATCATGGACGCCACCAACAAGAAACTGGAAGACTTCATCTTCGCTAGTGATATACTTCGTCAGGCGAAGGAATTACATGATCAACAGAAAGGGAAATGATTGTTTGTATAGCGGAGAAGCCGAGTGTGGCGCGTGACATCGCCAATGTGTTGGGAGCCAGAGACACGAAACAGGGTTACATCGAGGGTAACGGTTATCAGGTCACATGGACATTCGGACATCTTTGTGAGTTGAAGGAACCTGATGAATATAATCCGCGTTGGAAACGATGGGACTTATGGGATTTGCCGATGATTCCTCAACGCTATGGTATCCGTCTGAAGAATGATGATGGGGTGAAGCGGCAGTTTGCCACTATCGAGAAACTCATGCAGGCGGCAGATGGCATCATTAATTGTGGTGATGCTGGGCAAGAGGGTGAACTCATCCAACGGTGGGTCATGCAGAAGGCTGGGGCGAAGTGCCCTGTCAAGCGACTTTGGATTTCATCATTGACAGAAGAAGCCATTCGAGAGGGTTTCAATAATCTGAAAGACCAGATAGAATACCAGTCACTCTATGAGGCGGGACTGTGCAGAGCCATCGGTGACTGGACTTTGGGCATGAATGCTACCCGCCTCTATACACTGAAATATGGACAGCAGAAACAGGTGCTCTCCATTGGACGGGTACAGACTCCTACGTTGGCGTTGATAGTGCGTCGTCAACAGGAAATAGAGAGTTTTGTACCCAAGCAGAGTTGGGTGCTCTCGACTCTCTATCGTGACACCAAGTTCACAGCCATTGCCCATGATGAAGAGGCGGAAGTGGAAGCAGCATCAGCTTCCCCCTCTCGGGGGGATAAGAAGGGGACTCCCATCTACAAGCAACTGGAATTCCAAACAGAAGAGGAGGGTAGGGCTGTGCTTGAGGCGATTGAGAAACAGCCTTTCATGGTGACCGAAATTCAAAAGAAGAAGGGAACAGAAGCGCCTCCTCGACTTTACGACTTGACCTCCTTGCAAGTGGATTGCAACCGCAAGTTTGGTTATTCTGCTGAACAGACCCTGCAACTAATCCAGAGCCTCTATGAGAAAAAATTCACCACCTATCCACGTGTTGATACTACTTTCTTGAGCGATGATATCTATGCCAAATGTCCCCAAACCCTTCGGGGACTGAAGGGCTATGAGCAATTCACGCAACCTTTGGAAGGAAAGCCCCTTCTCAAATCCAAGAAGGTTTTTGATTCTTCCAAGGTGACGGATCACCATGCTATTATTCCTACAGGTGTACCAGCCATCAGCCTCACTGATATGGAGCGTCGGGTTTATGACCTCGTTACCCGTGCCTTCATCGCTGTGTTTTATCCTGACTGCAAGTTTGAGACCACAACTGTCTTTGGAGAAGTTGTTCCTTCAAATGGTCAACTGTCAACTGTCAACTCTCAACTTCCCGTTCTCTTCCGTACCAGTGGTCGTACCATCTTGGAGGAAGGTTGGAAAGTCATCTATAAGAAGAATGTACCAGAAAGTTCTGATGATGAGGAAAATTCGGCAGAAGATAATCGTTCTTTGCCCCTCTTTAAGAAGGGCGAGTCTGGTTCTCACACCCCCTCTCTCACTGAAAAGTGGACGCAGCCCCCAAAACCTTATACGGAAGCCACATTACTGCGTGCGATGGAGTCCGCGGGTAAATTTGTGGACAACGAAGAACTGCGTGATGCGATGAAGGAGAATGGTATTGGTCGTCCTTCCACCCGTGCCGCTATCATCGAAACCCTCTTCAAACGTCGCTATATCCGCAAGGAACGCAAAAGCCTTGTTGCTACGCCTACAGGGGTGGAACTCATTGGCATCATCCACGAGGAACTCCTCAAGAGTGCTGAACTTACAGGTATATGGGAGAAAAAGCTTCGTGAGATTGAAAAGAAACAGTATGATGCCCAGACCTTTATTGAGGAACTCAAGCAGATGGTCACAGACATCATCAACCAAGTGCGCAACGACAACTCCAACCGTCATGTGTCCATCACCACAGAGGACGATTTAGGGGCAAGGAGCAAGGGGCAAGGGGCAAAAAAGAAGACTCCCTCCAATGCCCCAGCAGGGTTTCAACCTCAGAAAAAGAAAACCTCTAAGAAAGCAACTTCAAACGCTCATCACGTTAGCTCTCCCCCTTTGGAGGATGATGGGCTCGAAGCCATCAAGGCTTCCCACAACCCTGATGATGTGATAGGTATGCCTTGTCCTGTCTGCAAGGAAGGTCACATCATCAAAGGCCGCACCGCCTATGGCTGTTCCCGTTGGAAAGAAGGTTGCACCTATCGTCTTCCCTTCGACCAAGCCTGACCGATTGGAAATTTTCCCCGATTTAACATCTTTTAACGCCGCTTCGTGCTTGTATGTCATAAAAACATCGTACCTTTGCACTCGCAAATAAAAAAGAGGGTAAAACGGCGCTTTCGTCTAGCGGCTAGGACACATGCCTCTCACGCATGGAACACGGGTTCGATTCCCGTAGGCGCTACTAAAAAATATGGCAGAGCTCAGTTAGGAGTCTGCCGTATTTGTTTTTTAATGTCATATTGTGAATTAGTTGGTATAGATGAGAAAGTTCAGTTGGTCAAAGGTTGTCAAGAGAATCAGTATTATGATTCATCCTTATAGGAAATCGCATCATGCTCATGACTATGAGATAATTGCTGATATGTGTGGTACGACGCCAGATAGGGTTTATAAGATTGCACATGGAGCCAGCATCCGTAGTTTTGCAGACAGCGCTACTTTGACGGAATTGAAACGGAGAAAGATTGTGCTTGGATAACGATTGGTTTATCCTGCTTCTTCATCAATCTTTCGTCACTTCGTCTACATATTGAATCAGTTTCTGATAAAACGTGTGATGTTGGAGGGTGGATTTGTCACCAAAGATAATCAATTTCATACGGGCACGTGTCATGGCGACATTCATGCGTCGTAGGTCTGAGAGGAAACCAATCTGTCCATTCTCATTGCTGCGTACCAGGCTGATGAGGATGATGTCTCGTTCTTGTCCTTGGAATCCATCGACGGTGTTGACGCTGATGACCTGACGGAAGGGTTTGAAGGCTTCACGTTTGCGAATCTGCTGACGTAGATATTGGGTCTGCACCTTATAGGGCGAAATGATACCTACGTCGAGACGTTCTTCCAAGAAACGTTCTTTGCCGATTTTATCGATATAATTCCGCAAGGTGGTGAGCACCAATTCTGCTTCGGCTTTGTTGATTCGCCCATGATTCTCGCCAATAAATTGTTCGGTGAAATCGATGTTTAGCTTCTCTTCTTCTATCAATTCCTCGTTCACTTGTTGTAGAATTTCGTTGCCGTCCACCCATTGGATGGCATGTTCCCATTCGAGCACAGAACGGTGCTTCACACTCTTATCTGACTGCACTTCGCCATGATAGAACCAGTCGGAGGAGAACTGCATGATAGTGTCGTTCATGCGGTATTGCACTTTCAATAGGGTGACCACATCGGGCTGATTTTCCACGATGCGTTCCATCAGGGTTTTGCCAAGTCCTTGTTTCAGCGCGTCGAAGCATTTGATGGTAGGTGGCAGTTGCTGATGGTCGCCAGCTAAAATGACTCTTGAGGCACGACGGATGGCAATCCAGCAGGCTGGTTCGAGGGCTTGGGCTGCTTCATCGATAAATAAGGTGGAGAACTTGTGACGAACCAGCAGTTTGTTGGCGGCTCCCACGAGCGTACACGCAACCACTCGTGCCTCGTCGAAGAGTTGGGCGTTGATAGCCATTTCGAGTTCTGTGGCACGATCACGTAGACGGGCAATCTTCTGATGCGTATTATCGCCACGCTTACGGTTCTCCCTGATTTGACGGATGGTCTTGCGGATGCTCCATAATTCAGGGTAATCGGGATGGCTCTCAAACTTGCGTTCGTAGGTGAAGGAGAGCATCTTGTCATTCACACGGGAGGGATTCCCGATGCGAAGTACAGGCACCCCATGATCAACCAGTTTCTCGCTAATCCAATCAACAGCCATATTGCTTTGGGCACACACCAGCACTTGGGTTTCTCGATGCAATGTCTCATAAATGGCTTCGACCAACGTGGTGGTTTTGCCTGTGCCAGGAGGGCCATGCACAACTTCGACATCCTTTGCCCGCAAGACTTCGTTGACGGCTTGTTCCTGCGTAGCGTTGAGCCAAGGGAAGTGGAGGGGAGTAAAGGTGTATTTCTTGGGAGCCTGTTGTCCAGCAAAGATGTCTTTCAGGTCTGCCAGACGATTGTTCTTGGCGTTGATGACCTCGTCGAGGGCATGAAACATCGTCTTGTAAGAGGTCTCGTCGAAGTAGAGTTGTACGCCCAAATTGGGGGCATTCTGCAGGTCGATGAGGGCTTGGGACGAGGGGAGTGTGACTACCATACGGTCACCATCCACATAGGAAACCGTTGATGAAATCGGGTAATAATGCGCCTTTCCTGCTTCGGAGGTTGGTGAACTAAAGAACTGTATGGGTTTGCCATACTCAAACGAATGCTCAATATCCTCATCTGACTCGTCATGGTCTTTTTTGACGATTTCAACGACCAATTGGTTCAGGGAATTGTAGTAACTGCGAGTTGCTTCGACAGGAAACCAACAGACGCCCCGATGTATTTTACGCTTGATGCCCATCTGCTCAGACTGCACACGAAACTCCTCCTTTTCGGATTCGTGTTCCAATTCAAGGAGTTGGCGAAGGCGTTGCAAATAGAGGGTGCTGTTCTGCATAAGCGTTTATTTGATGTTGAGCAATAGCGCATCCATAAAGAGGGTGACGGTGACATGCTTGAGTACTTGATGACGGGAGAGAATGTCGAGTTTCTGACGTAGATCCTTGCGCATTTCATCGTTGGCGAGAGGCAGGAGTTGGTGATGAGCGTCTTGCATCTTTCCATCTATCAGCATCACGATGCCAAGCAGTTGTTGTGCCATCAAATTGGTCGCATTGATGGCCTGGAGTTCGAGAATGTGCTTGGCTGCCTCGTCTTTCTTTCCGCAGACGATCAGACACCAAGACAACAGCTGGCGAGCAGATTCGGATTGTTCATCGAGATAAGAGGCCTTGTGCAGCAAGGGAAGCGCCTCCTCGTAGCGGTTGCATTGCATAAGCGATTGGGCGGCTCCGACCAAGAATTTCTGATTCTCTGGTTGAATCTCTAATAGCTCTTGATAGTATTGGAAAGCTTCTTCCATCCGTCCTGCTGTCGTACAGAGTGAAGCGAGGTGAGTGAGTGTCCACTTGGAGTTAGGCTTGATGCTGTTGGCAACCACATAGGCATGGAGCGCTTCTTCGGTGTGGTGGAGTTTCTGATGGCAGAATCCAATCTTTTGCCAGATGCTTGCCAAGGAGAGATCAAACTCATTCGTGGACAAAGTCTGGAACAATTGGAGAGCTGCAGCATAGAACTCCTTGCGCATCAGGAAGTCGGCGTATTGTGCTAATTCCTCATCCGTCCCATTCAACAGTCGCTGCAAGAGTGGATGACTGAAGGGAGTGATAGGATTTGCTTTCAGCAAAGTGAACGGATTTGTGAACTGCAATTTGTAGGGATAGTTGTTGAAGAACCGATAGAGGTCGAACACATAATGCCGCATGATGTCGGCTCTCTTGGGACTCTGGAGCTCTTCGCTGTCAGCTAGTTCGTCAATATTCAGATTGGGCAGTTGGCTGTTGATTTGTGCTTCAATGGCTGTCTCTGCCATACCGCCAAGGCTGGAGAAAGTGAAGCAGAGGGAGTATTTATCGCTATTGCAGAAAGGAGTGCCACCCAGAATGAGACGAACAAACTTGTTGAGTTTTCCATTGGCGAAAACCCGCAGCTCTGGAGCGTGGCTGGTGCTCAGCGAGAAGGGGTAGAACCAATGCGCCATCTGGCTGAAGAAGGAATGACCCTTCATCATGGAGAACGTGGCGTAGTAAATGTCGGCTCCTTCTATCTGCATCTCAGCCATCTCTTCCATCTTCTTGCTGGTGCGTTCATCGTTCATCCATTCAGGATTCTCACCATGTTCCACAAAGGCGTTAGGGTCAATGTTCTTCTTCTCCTTATCTTTCTTTCTTGCCATCATCCCCTGCATGATGGCTGGCATGATGTCGTTGCGCATTTTGGAGGTGACATTGTCTGTGACGCAGCTCATCTGCAGATGCATCATTGCCGCATAGATGTCACGCAAGAAGGCGGCATCGTCATGATAGATGGAAAGGCGGTCTATGAGTTCGGAATTGTCACAGAAACGGTCGTAATGAAGATGGAAAGCCAGCAGGAAACCAATCAGAGAACGTACCGATACTTGCTCATCATCCATCAAGTACCCATCGAGCAAGAAAAGCAGTTTTGCAGGGTCGGCAAACTCCAACAGAGACAGGGTGACGGAACTGATAAAGATGGTTTTGTCGAAGGAGTGGATGGTGTCGGAAAAGAGAATACGCTGGGCTTGTTCCGTGTCGGCATGCTGCCAAACTTCACTTGTCCATGTCCAATGAAACAATTGAATCATGGCAGTTTCCAATTGACCCACTATATTTTCCATGCGATGCTGACGGATGGAGTCACGCAGCAATTCATCTGTCTTCACCTCGTTGAGTTCGCAGGAGAGGGCTTCAACATTTGTGACGATGCTTTCGAACGATGGGAGACGCTTCATTTCCTTACAGGTACTCACGTATTTCTCCTCTGGATGCATCATGATG
>JBGUMY010000192.1:0-12310 GCA_045117095.1 Bacteroidaceae bacterium
CTTCCTTCACCACCACTTGGTTATTCTCCAATGCACAAGGTTTCACCCAAGGCATCAATTGTTCGTAGTGCAACCCTACAAGGTCTGTGCCCTTGCCCCTCCAAATAATCTCAGGCTTTTCATCTTCACCAAACTGGAAGTAGGCAGACAGACGTGCCTCTGCCAAAATGTAGATGGCCTCTTCTTCTGTGTATGGATTCTTGCCTTTGATAGCTACATAGTCAATCTTAGGACCTACACAAAGAGCTGTATTGGATGGGAGTGTCCAAGGGGTAGTTGTCCATGCGAGGATGTAAACAGACAAGCTGTTGGATTTAGGAATTAGGAATGAGGAATTGGGAATTGAATGATTTGGTGATGAGGTATCCATTCCTAATTCCTCATTCCTAATTCCTAATTTAACACGGAACTGTGCCGTCACTGTTGTGTCTTTCACATCGCGATAGCAACCTGGCTGATTCAGCTCGTGCGAAGAGAG
The DNA here is from genome assembly GCA_045117095.1 of Bacteroidaceae bacterium. Lineage (GTDB taxonomy): Bacteria > Bacteroidota > Bacteroidia > Bacteroidales > Bacteroidaceae > Minthosoma. The sequence continues at coordinate 479 of JBGUMY010000192.1, forward strand.
ACCTGTACCTGCTGCTGGAGAGTAGGGCTGGATGGTGTAACCTTTGTAGAGCAAACCCTTGTTGTAGAGTTGCTTCAGAAGGTACCACAGCGTCTCGATGTATTTGTTGTCGTAGGTGATGTAAGGGTGCTCCAAATCGACCCAATAACCCATCTTGTCCGTGAGTTCTGTCCACTCGTTGGTATACATCATCACGTTTTTGCGGCATGCGTCATTGTAATCATCCACGCTGATTTTCTTACCAATATCCTCTTTGGTGATGCCCAGAGACTTCTCCACAGAGAGTTCCACGGGCAAGCCATGCGTGTCCCAGCCAGCCTTGCGCTTCACTTGGAAACCTTGCATCGTCTTATAACGGAGAAAAGTATCTTTAATGGTTCTGCCCATCACGTGGTGAATGCCAGGATGTCCGTTGGCAGAGGGTGGTCCTTCAAAAAAGATGAATTGAGGACAGCCTTCGCGTTCCTCAATGCTCTTGTGGAACATGTCTTCTTGGTTCCACTGTTCCAAAACCTCCTTGTTCACATCTGAGAGGTTCAGCTTTGCTCTTTCTGTAAATTTCATTATTTCAATTTTATATCTTTCAGTTTTTGTTCTTTTCCACAATATCTGCACTTCAGCGTCTCCATATCCTTGCGATAGAAGACTGTCTTCATTGGCTCATTGTTGGTGATGCACACTGGGTTGGCACACTTCACAATGTTGGTCAGTTCCTCTGGCAAGGTCACCTCGCGTTTTTCGGTCACCTCATAGTCCTTGATGACGGTCAGCCGAATGTTGGGACACACGACAGCCAGTTTGCTGATTTCAGCTTCTGAGAAGAACTTCCCAGAAATCTTGATGAGTCCCTTCTTACCCATTACTTGGCTTTTCAGATTATTGGCAATCACCACTTCTTCCTTGAACTTCTCCAAGTCGAGCAACTGCACAATCGTGAAAAGTTTGTCTGTTGGTATGTGGTCGATGACGGAGCCATTTTCCAAGGCCGCCACCATCATATTTTCTTTGTTCGTATCCATGGTTTATCCAATAATTGTCTTATCGTTCTTGATGTCCTCCAACGTGATGCCTAACACATCGCAAATCAATGCCTCACGAGCATACAAGCCGTTCTGAGCCTGCTCGAAGTAATAAGCATGCTGGCTGTCGTCCACATCATACTCAATCTCGTTTACACGTGGCAGTGGGTGCAGAATCTTCATGTTTGCCTTGCACTTGCTCAACATGTTTGTCTTCAGGATGTAGGCATCCTTCACTCGCTCATACTCCATCAGATCCGTGAAACGCTCACGTTGCACACGTGTCATGTAAAGGATGTCAGCATCGGCAATGGTCTCTTCTGTGAAGTCTTGCTGCTCGATGTAGTGGATATTGTTTTTCTTGCAATACAATTTATATTCCTCTGGCATCTCCAATTCCTTGGGGGCGATGAAATGAAATGTGGGGTTGTACTTCCGCATCGACATCAGCAACGAGTGTACCGTACGTCCATACTTCAAGTCACCCACCATGTAGATGTTCAGATTCTCCAATGTGCCCTGTGTCTTGTAGATGGAATAGAGGTCGAGCATGGTCTGTGAGGGGTGCAAGTTGGAACCGTCGCCCGCATTGATGATAGGCACGTCTGTCACTTCGCTCGCATATAATGCAGCACCTTCCAACTTGTGGCGCATCACAATTACATCAGCGTAATTGCTCACCATCTTGATGGTGTCCTTCAAAGTCTCACCCTTGGATGAACTGGTCACCTTCGGGTCGGTGAAACCAATCACACGGGCACCCAATCGATTGGCAGCCGTCTCAAACGACAACCTTGTGCGAGTGCTTGGCTCGAAGAACAATGTGGCCACCACCTTGCCTTTTAGCAACTGACGGTTGGGGTGTGCCTCGAACTCAGCTGCCATGTTGAGCAAATACTGAATCTTCTCCTTCCCATAGTCAGCAATTGAAACAATGCTCCTATTTCCCATTTTTTATTGATGATTTAATCTTTAATCATTTATTTTTTGAATCCTTTGAATGAATGGCGGTCATTCCTCCTTCTCATCTCAAAAATCGTGCAAAGATACGAATTTTTTTGTTGACAATAGATAAAGCGTTCCCTTTTTTCCTCTAATAAAAAGACTTGCTGCCATTAATAGTCGCAATTTTCTATTAATGGCAGCAAAATTGAAAGGATGCCTATGCCTTTGAAGCAATCGAATGGGGTCAGAGATTGAACTTCAGACGATAGGGAAGTGCTGTCTGGATGCCTGCCTTTTGCTGCACATTCTTCAGGTCAGCCCAAATCTGGTAATAATCGCCAAGGGCTTCTCGCATTTGCTTGTCGGCATAGCTGTTACCCTGCATCTCTGACATCAGCTGGTCGAGGATGTTGGATTTCTTGGGATAGTTCATGACGGATGCCTCGTCGAGCTTGGCGAGCTGCTTGGCTTTTTCGATCGCCTTGTCCAGACCACCAAGTTCATCGACCAAACCAATTTGCTTGGCATGAACGCCTGTCCACACACGTCCCTCACCAATCTTCTTGATGTCATCTTGCTTCATCTTGCGGCCGTCAGAACAGCGCTTGGTGAAGAGTTCATAGCCGTTGTTGATGTAACGTTGAGCCATCGCACGTTCCTGTTCTGTGAATGGACGGGAAATGTCACCAAAGTCGGAGAACGCATTAGTCTTCACCGTGCTGAAGTGAATGCCCAAGGTGTTGTTGAGCAGCTCGCCAGCGTTGGGGAACATGCCGAAGATGCCGATGGAACCCGTGATGGTCGTAGGCTCTGCATAGATATAGTCGGCAGCACAACTGATGTAATAGCCTCCCGATGCAGCCATGTCGCCCATGCTCACCACAATGGGCTTGTTAGTCTTGATGTTCATCACCTGATGCCAAATCTGCTCGCTGGCGTAGGCTGAACCACCTCCTGAATTGACACGCAGCACGACCGCTTTCACATCGTCATCCTTAGCGAGTTTCTCCAAATCCTCGATGACCTTTTTGCCTACGATTTGTGGCTTTGTGGAGAATCCTGAAGTCGCTTCCTCCACGATGTCACCCACAGCATAATAGACAGCCACCACATCACCACTGAGACCCTTAGGTTCGTTCGCGGCAATGCCAGCAAGGTCTTTCACCGAGATGGTGTTGTAGTCGTTGGGAGAATCCACCTTCATCATGCGGGCAATCATGGGCTTCACCTCGTCGCTGTAGGCCATCTTGTCCACGAGTTTCTCCTTTTTGTAGAGTTCGGTCTCACGCAAGAGCATCATAGAGTCGGCCAGTTCGTTCAGTTTGTCCACACTGATGCTACGACTCTTGCTGACAGCCTTGATCATCTCACTCCAAATCTCATGATCGTAAGTCTCAATTTGTTCGCGGTTGGCATCACTCATCTCATTCAACAAGTAAGGCTCCACAGCACTCTTGTACGTGCCCACCTTCACCACCTGCATATCGACGCCCACTTTGCCGAGCAGATCCTTGTAGTACATCACCTGACTATTGAGTCCGCTCCAGTCGATCATGCCCTTCGGATTCACCACTATTGAGTCGGCCACTGAACATAGATAGTATGCACCCTGGGTATATTGGTCGCCGTATGTCACGATGAATTTACCAGATTCTTTGAAGTTCACTAACGCCTTGCGGATGGCTTGTAAGGTGGCGGGCATGGCGCCAGCAAATGAACCAGCTTCGATATAGATACCCTTCACCTTCTCCTCTTCCTTGGCACGAGAGATGGAGGTTAAGATATCGTCCAGACCTTGGTCTGTCAGGGTCGGATTGCCGAGAATCTCTGCGAATGGATTCTCCTCGCTACGCTCGTTGATGCTGCCTTCCAATTGGAGGACGAGCACACTATTGTCTTTCACATTGGCAGTCACGCTGCCCATTGATGCCATACCTGCCAAACTTAAGATGGTCATAATGGAGATGATTACTCCTACGATGATAATGCCCACGATGGTGGCGCACACATACTTAAAGAATTGTTTCATATTCGGTTTTGATTTTAATGGTTATGCTAATGTTTGTTCGTTTTGTTCTTGATAATAAGTTGGGGTTTGGTGCTTTCTCCAGAAATGATAGAGGAGTGCGCAGCCGATGATGAAGCAAGGGATGACGTAGCATGCGGATACTCCTAAACCACCCATCCACTCCACCATGCTGAAGTCTTTGGCTGCCTCACCCATCGAGTACATCTGCCATACCGCCACACTATTGTTTATCATGTGGAGAAGGCATGGAATAACGATGTTGCCCGTCTTGTAGTAGATGATGCCAAAGATAAATCCCATAGCAGCAGCGAAAGGAACCTGTGCTGGGTTGATGTGGATGATGCCGAAAGCCAGCGCACTCGCACTGATGGCCACCCACTTATTCACACCGCCTCTGAGCATGTAACCTAACACGCCCTCACGGAAGATGAACTCCTCGATGATGGGGCCGATGATGCCAATGCCGATGGCGCCAATCAATGAGTTTGACATATTAGTGAACGTGTCCTCCATCAGGTTGGGCAAATCTATGATTTCCTCGATGGCGTCAAGGAAGAAAATGATACAGATGGCACCCAAAATGGCCAATGCACCAGCCTTCCAATTAATCATCTTGAAGTTGAGGACGGTCTTCCAGTCAACCATTTTCAGCAAGGCGATGATGCCCACAGTCACGATGCCGCTGAGGATAACGCCCCATGCGATGGCGCTTGTACCCACCGCACTCTCTAAGAGACTTTGGTCGCCAGTCTGAGCCACTTTCTTCAATAATTCAGGGTCTTTGAATAGAGCCACAGCATAGATGGCTATTCCTGCGACGGCCTGCATTACAGTGAATACAATCACCGCCAAAATTGGATAAAGAATCTTTTTCATATTTTTTTCTTGATGATTGTCCAGCGTGTGGGCTGGAATCACGTACAAAGTTACGACTTCTTGGTGAAACCACAAAATAATTTTATTTATACTATTCCTTTTTAATTCTCATCTGGCCGATACTCCAATATATCTCCTGGCTGGCAGTCCAACACTCGGCAGATTTGCTCCAGCGTCGAAAACCGTACAGCCTTCGCTTTGCCAGTCTTCAGCACCGACAGGTTCGCTTGCGTGATGCCGATACGTTCCGCTAATTCTCCTGATGACATCTTCCTGCGTGCCATCATCACGTCTAAGTTCACGATAATCATGATTCCGATGTTCTTCTTTGTTGAGATAATGTTTGATAGGTGTTTACAAGTGTGCAAGCAGCGATAAAGAAGACTCTCAAATCGTCAGTTCTTGTTCTTCCTTCATCTGGCGCCCTATCTTGAAGATCTGTCCCATCAGTAACATGCCAAAGGCAGAGTAGAGCAGGGCTGTATCAGGGAACTGCATGATGACTTGGTTGTAGTCAGCAAATTCAAACGTCTGCACATTCAGAATATGGTTTGTCAACGTCGTTGCCCATCCTAAGGCATACATGCCGAACACAGCCCATCCTCCCCATGCCAATTGCGTCTCCATGCTTTTCTCAAAGATGCGCCCTTTGTTCACTGCAATGATGAGCTTAATGAATGCTACCCAGAAAATGATGATAAAAACCCAATTGAAATAACCTATTCCTTGAAGAATGTGCATTCTGTTTCCTGCATCCTTGGTCCAGACGATGCCCACAATGGTCTGAATTGGCATCTTCTCACCCGTCTTCTCGTTCACGATTGTGTCAGGAAACGTCTCCAAAGGATTTTTTTGCATCATCTCCACAGGCACCATCCCATTCACCATCTTCAATGCCCATAACGGCTCCCGTTTCACACCGTTTTTCTGATCTTTCTTTGCCATTTCCAATCCAGCCTTCCCACCAGAGTACATCTGGTATCCAGTATGAACCATTGTCAGACCGATTCCAAATACGATCGCTGCTATCAACAGGCCGCAATACAGATTAAATTTCTTTTTCATTTCTTTGGTTTTGTTTTTAAGTAGTGAATAATAGTTTATTTGATGTTGTTATTATTGTTTATTTTGAAGTATTTATCGTTCTTCGATAATTATTTTCGGTGCAAAGGTAAATTCTTTTTTTATAACTACCAAATAAAAACGAGAAAAAATTATCGAAAAACAATAATTTTTTCTCGTACAAGGGATTTAATCCCCAAAATGACGCAAAAAGATGCTGCCACTCCATGATGACAGCGCCTTTTCTTTGTTGTTTGTATGCAGATTAGATAAGTTCGATACTTCTTTTTACGAACTTGTTCAAAGCCTCGCCTCTCAGCAGACCATTCTGAAGCAATGCCAGGTCGATGAGTTGGCTCACCACTTCTGTGTTGGCGTCCTTGATGTTCTGCTTGATGAGTGGATGATCCGTATTGAGCACAAGATTGAGCATCGTAGGCATATCTCCATAGAATGCCATACCTGGTTGCAGACGTGACATATCCTTCATACGGCGCATGTACTCACTTTGGGTCATGATGACAGGTGCGGCAGTCTCGCCTAAAGCCTGAGGCTCTACATTGAACTCAATCTTCTCGAGTTTGGGCAGTGCGTTCTTGAAGGTCTCCGTGAGTGCCTTTTTGTCATCTTCTGGCAGTTCTTCTTTCTTTTCGTCGCTCTTCACGATGAGTTTATCCACTACGTCGGAATCTACACGGGTGAATCGGCAACGGCCTTCTTTCTTCTCACCCTCGATGGTGAACTTCTCCTCAAAGAGATTGCACATAGCTGGGTCAAGTTGTCCGTCCATCAGCAGCACGTTGTAGCCCTTGGCGTTGGCAGCATCGATGTAACTGTACTGGTCATCCTTGTTGTTGGCATAGAGATAAACGAGGTTGCCGTCCTTATCTGTCTGCTCGCCCTTGATGAGGGTCTGGTACTCCTCGAAGGTGTACATCTTGCCTTCTGTGTCCTTGAGCAGGGCGAATGCCTTGGCCTTGTCGTAGAAATCGCTCTCAGAGAGCATTCCGTAGTTGATGAAAATCTTGATGTCGTCCCATTTTTCCTCAAACTGCTTGCGGTCGCTCTTGAAGATGGATGACAAACGGTCAGACACTTTCTTCGAAATGTAAGTTGAAATCTTCTTCACGTTAGCATCGCTCTGCAGATAACTGCGGCTCACGTTCAGTGGAATGTCTGGGGAGTCAATCACACCATGCAGCAACGTCATGAAGTCAGGCACGATGCCCTCCACATTGTCCGTCACGAACACCTGGTTGCAGTACAAATTGATCTTGTTTTTCTGGATGTCGAGATTCGTCTTCACCTTGGGGAAGTAGAGGATTCCTGTCAGGTTGAAGGGGTAATCGACATTCAGGTGAATCCAGAACAGCGGCTCGTCGCTCATGGGGTAGAGTTTCTTGTAGAACTCTTTGTAGTCCTCGTCTTTCAGTTCGCTGGGCTTGCGTGTCCAGAGTGGGGTTGTGTCGTTGATGACATCGTCCTCATCTGTTTCCACACTTTTCTTTTCCTTATCATCCCACTTTGTCTTCTTGCCGAAAGCCACAGCCACAGGCAAGAACTTGCAATACTTGTTCAGCAGTTCGCTCACCTTGTACTTCTCCAAGAACTCTTTGCAGTCATCGTCGATGTACATTACGATGTCCGTACCACGATCGGTCTTGCCAGCATCCTCGATAGAGAACTCTGGACTTCCGTCACATGACCACTTTACAGCCTTGGATCCTTCCTGCCAACTCTTTGTGATGATTTCTACCTTCTTGCTCACCATGAAGGCTGAGTAGAAGCCTAATCCGAAGTGGCCGATGATAGCGTTTGCATCCTCTTTGTACTTGTCGAGGAAGTCGTTGGCACCTGAGAAGGCAATCTGGTTGATATACTTGTCGATTTCCTCTTCGGTCATGCCGATACCTCGGTCGCTCACAGTCAGCGTGCCTTTGTCCTTGTCGATGGCAACATGTACTGTCAAGTCGCCTGCCTCTTCTTTCAGTTCACCCTTGCTGGCTAAAGTCTTCAACTTCTGAGTGGCATCGACAGCGTTGCTCACGATTTCACGAATGAAAATGTCATGATCTGAGTAGAGAAACTTTTTGATGACGGGGAAAATGTTCTCGGTCGTAACCCCGATGTTACCTTTCTGTGACATAATGTTTATTTACTTTTATGATTTACATTTTGCTATTTGTGCTGTGAAGAGCAAAAAAAATGCCAGCCACAGAAGTGACTGACATTTTGTCGGTATTGATGCGTCATATTATTCGAAATCCTCATTCGAGTAACCTTCTGGCAGCTTGCGGCAGTTGTAAATGCTGGCCATGATTTCGCCGTATGCTCCTGCTGAGAGGATGGCGAGGTAATCACCACGATGGGTCTTAGGCAACTGGATGTCCTTGTCGAAAATGTCAGAGGACTCGCAGATAGGACCTACCACATCGTAAGTCTCTTCGGCTTCGTTGCTACTGAGGTTGATGATGCGATGATGGGCACCATAGAGGGCCGGACGGATGAGTTCCGTGAAACCTGCATCGACAATGGCGAACTGCTTCACAGAACCTTGCTTCACGTAGTTGACCTTGGTGATGAGAGCACCACATTGTGCCACTACAGCACGCCCCAGTTCGAAGTGAACGGTCTGTCCTGGACGAAGTTTCAGGTACTTCTCATACACAGCGAAGTAGTCCTTGAAGTTGGGAATAGGGTTGCCTTGTGGGTCTTCATAATCCACGCCGAGACCACCACCCACGTTGATGATTTCCATGTGGATGCCTTGTGCTTCCAAACGGTCTTGCAACTCATTGATGCGATGGGCGAGGGCAATGAAGTCATCCATCTCTAAAATCTGCGAACCGATGTGGAAGTGGAGCCCCTTGAACTGCACGTTCTTCATGCCTTGTGCCAAGCGGATGACCTTCTCCATATCCTCCATTGCGATGCCGAATTTGTTTTCAGCCAAGCCTGTGGTGATATGGGCATGGGTGTGGGCTCCCACATTAGGATTGATGCGGAAGCAGACTGTAGCCACTTTGCCTTTGCGCTGGGCGATTTCGTTGATGACTTCCAACTCAGGGATACTTTCCACATTGAAGCAGAAGATGCCCTTGTCGAGGCCTAACTCAATTTCCCAATCGCTTTTGCCCACGCCAGCAAAGACAATCTTGTTAGCAGGGAAACCTGCTTTGAGCACTTGCTCAATTTCACCTCCAGACACGCAGTCTATGCCTAATCCTCCCTCGTTGATGACCTTCAGCACCTTGAGGTTGGCATTGGCCTTCACGGCATAGTGGACAAAATAGTTGTCGTGTTTCTGGATGGCTGTGTTGATGGCGTCAAGTGTTTGACGCAGGATGTTTGTGTCATAATAATAGAAAGGTGTGCGGATGCCCGCAAACCTTTCCACTTTCATTTCAATACCCATAATTCTTATGTGTTAAACAGATGGTCGGAGAGTGATTGCAATGCCTTCTTCTTGTCTTCAGCAGCCACGAGGAAGGAAATGTTGTGGTTGGAGCCTCCGTATGAGATCATGCGGACAGGAATATCCTTGAGTGCCTCAGTGGCCTTGCTCTCGAAGCCCACGTTCTGAGCATCGAGGTCACCTACCACGCAGATGATGCACATGTCCTTATCCACCTGCACATGTCCAAATTTCTTCAGTTCGTTCACAATGGCATCGAGGTTGGTGGTGTTGTCGATGGACACGCTCACACCCACTTCAGAAGTGGCAATCATATCGATGGAAGTCTTGTAAGACTCGAAGATCTCGAACACCTTGCGCAGGAATCCATAAGCCAACAGCATGCGTGAAGAAGTGATCTTGATAGCAGTAATGTTGTCCTTGGCTGCTACAGCCTTAATCTTTCCATGCTCTGTCTCGTTGCTGATGACGGTGCCTGGAGCCGTAGGATCCATGGTGTTGAGCAATTTCACAGGAATGCCTGCATATTTGGCTGGCTGCACACAGGTTGGGTGAAGAATCTTGGCACCAAAGTAAGCCAACTCAGCAGCCTCCTCGAAATGCAGATGCTGAACGGGTGACGTGTTCTCCACAAAACGTGGGTCGTTGTTGTGCATGCCATCGATGTCTGTCCAGATCTGAATCTCAGAAGCGCCTACAGCAGCACCGATGAGTGAGGCTGTGTAGTCAGAGCCACCTCGCTGCAGGTTGTCCACCTCGCCATAGGCATTGCGGCAGATGAAGCCCTGAGTGATGTAGATTTCCTTGCCAGGGTTCTCTTCAAGCTGCACCTTGATTTTCTCACGGATATACTCCAGATCTGGTTCAGAGTTCTTGTCTGTGCGCATGAACTCCAATGCAGGGATGAGGGTAGCGTTGTAGCCCTGTTCAATCAGGTAGTTGGCCACCATGTTGGTTGAGATGATTTCTCCCTGAGCCACGATGATTTTCTCCTCGAACATGGTAAAGATACCCTTGGTGAACGAACGCAGATAGTCAAACTCTTCTTTCAGGAAGTCGAGTGTTTTTTGTTTCATCTCGGCTGTGGAGTAGAGTTCATCCACATGCTTCTTATATTTGCGTTCGAGCGTGTTGATGGTCTCGTTCGCACCTTCTGGATTCTTTTTGTAGAGGTAGTCAGAGATTTCTACCAGCGAGTTGGTAGTGCCCGACATGGCTGAGAGCACGACAATCTTCTGCTCGCCATCGGTGATGAGTTTTACGACATCCTTCATTCGTTGAGGAGTGCCCACGGATGTTCCGCCAAACTTTAGTATTTTCATAATATATATATAATGTGTATTGTTTTTAGTCTAATTCTTCTGTTGTTTCCTGTTCTTCCTGTTGAGGAGTCACTTCCACCAATTGATGATTCTCACAGAGCAGTTGGCGACCAGGGAACTCTTCCAAAAGGTGCAGATTGTGGGTGATCATCACCACAGTGCTGCCAGCCTTGCTGATCTGCTGCAGGAGTTCCACAATCTGGTGACTGGTCTCTGCATCAAGGTTTCCAGTTGGCTCATCAGCCAAGATGAGTTTGGGTCTATTCAGGATGGCGCGTGCAATCACGATGCGTTGCTGTTCACCACCTGAGAGTTCAGAAGGCATCTTGTAGCCTTTCGTTGACATGCCCACGAGTTCGAGCACGTCGCTGATGCGCTGGTTGATTTCCACCTTGTTCTTCCAGTTGGTCGCTTTCAACACGAAACGCAGGTTGGCATCCACCGTGCGGTCAGTCAGCAACTGGAAATCCTGAAAGATGACGCCCAATTTCTTGCGCAGTTCAGGAAGATGGCGACGTTTCAGTTCTACCATATCATAATCCATCACCTTCGCCTTCCCTTCCTTCACAGGGAGTTCACCATAGAGGGTCTTCAAGAAGGAACTTTTGCCTGTGCCCACCTTGCCTGTCAGATAGACGAATTCTCCTTCGCCTATCTGCACATTGACATCTTGCAGCACTATTTGCGAGTCCTGATAGACGTTGACGTTCTTATAATCAATCAGATTCACCTTCTTTATTTACAATTTTACTATTTACTATTTACAATTTTACCATTTGACAATTAACAATTCTTTTCTGTTTGACAATGCATTCCTCGCCGTATGGCAAATTGTACATTGTCAAATGGTCCATGAATTTAGTGCTTATGCCAGTTGGGATCGTGACGTTCTGCCAATTCAGCGGCTAAATCCTCAATGGTCAAGCCTTTCGAGGTAAGCAGCACAATGAGGTGATAGAGCATGTCGGATGCCTCATACACCAGTCGCTCGTTGTTGTTCGCTACAGCTTCGATGACAGCTTCCAAAGCCTCTTCGCCCACTTTCTGCGCCATGCGATGACAACCGTCCTTGAAGAGAGAGGTGGTGTAACTGCCTTCAGGCATCTCTTGATGACGCTTCTCGATGAATCGCTGCAGTTCCACCAAGAACATGATAGGGTTGTC
>JBGUMY010000193.1:0-4398 GCA_045117095.1 Bacteroidaceae bacterium
AATTTCAGCGCACCAGCGCCTTTCTTTTCCAATTGTGTACCTGTAACAATCTTGTCCATGAGGAATTCACCTGCATTGTTGATGACTCCGCCTTCTGTTCCCACCATCTTCATAGGCGATCCTTGCTCCACAGCTTCTGTCATCTGGAGCACCGCACCATTCTCCATCGTGAACTTAGCGTCAGAGGTGGTGATACCACCCAGATTGCCTGTAGCAGAATACTGGTTGGACAAGGCACTGACTTTGGTGATGCCACCTTTCAAGTAATTACCTCCGGTGTAGGAGTTGTTGCCGCTGATGGTCACGGTGCCTGTACCCTCTTTGATGAATTGAGCCGTTCCTTCGATGGAGCCAGAACCCTTGAATGTGTATGTTTTGGTGTTGTTTACGACGAAAGATTTTGGCAGCACATTGCCTGTCACCGTTACTGTCTTATTGGTGGCTTCATCGTTGAACACCACTTCGTCGCCTGATACGAAAATGGTGGCTTCTGCTTCAGATCCACTGCTGACAGAGAAATTCTCGGCCTCACCCAAATCCCAGATGCTGCTTGCCGTACCAGTCCACTGAATGGTGGTGGCGTCACGCATGCCGATAATCTCGACGATGAGTTTCCCGTTCTCCACATACAGGTTCTTCTTGGTTGTGGCTAACCCCTCCAAGATGATGTTATCTACACTGCCATCAATCTTTTCAGACACTTCCGCAATGATGTATTTGCCAGCAGCCATCGTGCTCTCGCCGTCTGCCAAGTGTCCCGCCAGCTCAATGACAGGCATGAGGTATTCAGGACCGCCTTTTGTCCAAGCCGTCCCTGTTTTACGTTCAATCTTCAATATCCTGGTCTTGATGATGTCGGCAGCAGTGCCTGTGCTATAGATATCGACCACAAGACGTGAGCCAAAGCCCAATGTCAAGGAGTCGGTTGTGATAGTGCCCATCGAGTTCTCGCCTCCAGGACGGATGATGGAGCCATAGTCAGCCTTGATGTGTCTGAATTCACCTCCGTTGGAGTTAAGTTCCGCGAAGCGGTTCAACCAGAGGGTGGAACTCGTCATGGTGCCATCGAAGTTGAGGGTGCCTGCCCAGATATCGGTAGGCCCCGAATGGGCGAAGTTGGCTTTGGGCAGATTGAGCACTCCGTCTCCTTGCTTCACCAGACGTGCCTTGCCTGTAATGCCACCACCTGTCACGTTGCAGGTGTAAGTAGTATATGTGATTTTGGCGTTGGCGTTTGTACTCTCGCTACCAGCAGAACCTTGCACCCATGTTGGCACGTTGAACGTGAGAATATAGGGCTTTGCTCCTTCTTCGATGGTGACATTGGTGTTATTAGTTTCGCACACAATGACGTGCTTGTCATTCAGGCTTGCTCCGATGGTTCCTCCGTTGGTCACCTCATCTCGTCCGGTCATGGTGAGTGGGGGAGGGGCAACGGTGATGTCTTCCAATTCCCCTAAGAAGTAACTGGTGTGAGGAGGCTGGTTGTATCCACACATCTGCCATACCATCGCATTGCGATATTGGTGGTCGTGCCAGAGGGTATAGTTTCGATAGGTTGTCTGGGTAGGGGTTGAATAGATGCGGATATTGTTGGCTGCTGTGCGCAAGATGATTTCCTCGCGCCAGTCGCCAAGGATGTCACCTTGGTAGCAAGGTGTACCTTTCGTGTCGTTGTTGGTCATGGATCCCGTACAGGTATAGATGGGATTCCAACTGCCATACTTGGCAATACATCCTTCAGTGTTCTTGCCATTGACGTAGTTGAAGGTTTCCTCGCAAAGGTCGCCATCCCAATAGATGCGGAAGTTGGTGTTCACACCTGTGGCATCCAGCCCGTCAACGGCTTCATTCGTTACCGTGCTGATAGCACCTTCACGTGTTGATACGCCCAATGAACCCGGGAAAGAATTCGTGAAGTTTCCTGCCATGCATCGGCCATCATCCTTGCCTGCCACGCAGCGGTGATAAATCTTGCTGGTGGTGGCATCACGGTAGTTGTTGCCAGGGTTGTCTTCCAAGCAGGCATAGATCTCCTGGCCATGAACGTATGGATTGAGGTCGCCCACATGTTCGGCGTCACCATGCCCCAATCCTGTCGTGGACAGACCCTTGCCGTTGTCATCGATGACCATCGAACCAAACACAATTTCGTCTCTGCCATCCCAATCGACATCGGCCACAGCATAGTTGTGATAGCCTTGCCCCTTCCAAGGCCCATTGGTGTTGTTGTACCATTGCCAGCGCACTTTCAGTGTGTGAGTGGCTGGATCCACATCGTAGGCAATCATCTTATGGCGAGTGTAGATGCCACGAGCCAAGAAGATGCTGGGTTTGCGCCCATCCAGATAAGGCGCACCAAAGAAGTGCTTGCTCGAACGGTGACCATACCCATCGCCCCATGCCTTGTTGAGGTCGGTCTCCCCTGATTCTAATCGTTTCAGGGGGTACTCGATGCATTGGTAGGGCTTTCCTGTTTCACCATTCATGTAGACCAAGTATTCAGCACCATCGTGCATGAACCAGTTGGTGCCACCCCCTGTGGCCGCACGGTAGTTGATGGATGGGTTACCTACCACGTAAGTCGTTCCATCTGCCATGTGGATGACGGTGCCATCAGCAGCACGCATCACGGCTTCCGCTTTGCCATCACCATCCCAGTCGTAGGCCACGATATTCTGTTCATTGTTCTGGAAATCTCCCATGTTAGGTCCGCAGTTCACCCACCAAAGACGGGTTCCATCCTGTTTGAGTACCTCGAAGATGCTGTATTCGCCTGTTGCTTTTCCGTTGACAGTGGGGCCATTCTTAGGATAAGACTGGACGATTTCGCTTTCGTTGTCGAACTTCATCAGAATCTCCAGCTCCCCATCGCCATCCACATCCGCGCAGCAAGCATCGTTGGGCACCAGGGTGCTGGCGATGCCTTCATGTGTGAGTTTGATTTCCTTATAACTGCTTGCCCACACCGAAACATTCTTGCAGGCTGCCTGTTCCTGACCACGCACAACAGCTGCCACAGCATACGAGTTGCTGGTGGAACCAGAAGCGTCTTTGTAGTTGGAGGTTTTGAGGGGTGTGTCTGTGATCTTCACCCCATCGCGATAAACGTGATAAGTCACATCGTAGTATTCTTCGCCATAGATGCGCCAACTGAGATAGACTCCTCCGCTTACCTTCATGGCCACAAGGCCACGGTCGATTTTGTCTGTGACACGTTGGGCGAATCCTAACGTTGCTGTCATCACGAGGACAAAAGCTAAAATAGTTTTTCTCATATACATTATTTATTTTATAAGAACTTTCTTGATGCTGCCATTGCTGTACTTCACAAGGTTGATGCCTTTCTGCAGGGCGTTCACCTTCGTGCCGGAGATGGTATAGATGGCTGTCACCTTGGCGTTCTGAACGTCATTCACCTTGGCGATGCCAGTGGTAGGAACTTTGGCAGAGTCTGTGCCGTAGTATTTCAGTTTCACGTTGTCAATCATAGCCCATACAGTGCCGCCACCTATATTGCGTGCGCCGATTTCGAGGATGCCATCATCCCCCACCTTGGTCACCACCTGATAGAGGTTGCCGTACCAGATGGAGCCTTCGACCGATTCTTCGGTTTCCCCATAACAGTGTCCTGTACCTTCTTCGTTTTGTCCCACCTTCACGTTCATGGCATTCTCGCCGGCATACACTTGGAAGCCTTCAGCATCTGCAAAAGCGCCAAATTCTACGACGTAGGTTCCGGCAGGAAGGTTCGTGATGATTTGATAGACACGTGCATTGCCTTCGTTCCAGAGGTTGAGGTATTGTTTGTCAATTACTCGGCCATCAGCAAAGCCGTTCCAATCGTTCAGGCCACAAGTAGTCCAACCGTCATTCGTCCATCCTGTCGCGCCATCGTCGAAGCTTGGATATTGCACCTTGGCGGTGTAGTCCACAGGATTCTCGTCGCTGGCTGTTTCTTTCGGAACGGTGAGCTGGAACTCCACATCCCACAACTCCTCCACCAAGGATGTCACATCATCTTTGGTGAGAGTGGACTTGTCGAGCGTTTCATATTTCTGGATGAAAGCATTGTAGCCATCGATGGCCTCCTCAGCGCATTTCTCCTTATATTCTTCGTAGGTGCCCTTGGCTTTCTCCACTTCACTTTCAAGCGCCTCCATCTGCCAGATGAATGCCTGTGCCTCATCGGTGAGGTCGGTCAGTTCCTTGATGGCAGCCTGCACTTCTTCCGTGCTCAAGGTGTGTGCCTTGACGATTTCATCCTTCTCGCCCACAGCATCGCTCAGTTTGTCACCATACAAGGTGTTGAGGTCGGGGGCATTGACGAGTTCATTGGCCTGATCGATGGCGCCGAGCAGTTCGTTATAGGCCGCGATATTCATGCTGATGCGGTTG
>JBGUMY010000194.1:0-4682 GCA_045117095.1 Bacteroidaceae bacterium
CATAACCTTCAGCCTCGAACATCTGACGGAAAGCGAGGCGACCAATACGGCCAAAGCCGTTAATAGCTACTTTTGTCATTGAATTAATTAATTTATTAGTTAATACTAAAATATGTGTGTTCTCTCTTTTACGGCTGCAAAGGTAAGAATTATTTGGGAATTAGAAATTAGAATCTGGAATTATTTTTCCCTCATTTGCTGATTTTTTTGAGATTTCAATCAAAAACATATTCGTTGGATAACGAAATATAAACTCGAAATAGCAATCTATCGGCCTTTCCTTTTGTTTTGTGTACACTTATTCGTACCTTTGACTTCTTCGAAGGTACTTCCGCTCGACAAAACGAAGGAAAAATGTTTTTTCCTTTTGTTATGTGCTCACTTATTCGTACCTTTGCAGCCGCAAAAGGTAAATCGTAAATAGTAAATCGTCAAATCGTAAATCAATAGATGATAACAGTTTCTGATCTTGCCATCCAGTTTGGCAAGCGTGTTCTTTACAAAGATGTGAACATGAAGTTCACAAATGGCAATATCTATGGTGTGATTGGTGCGAATGGTGCTGGCAAATCGACTTTGCTCAAGGCCATCAGCGGTGAACTCGAACCCACGAAGGGTACGATCACTTTGGGACCAGGCGAACGTCTCTCGGTGTTGTCGCAGGATCACTTCAAATTCGATAACTGCACGGTTCTCAACACGGTGATGATGGGGCATTCCGTGCTTTGGAACATCATGCAGGAGAAGGATGCCCTCTATGCCAAGTCTGATTTCTCTGACGAAGATGGCATCCGTGCTGCAGAGTTGGAAGAGAAGTTTGCGGAGTTGGATGGCTGGAATGCTGAGAGCGATGCGGCACAACTCCTTTCAGGTCTGGGCATCAAAGAAGACCTTCACTACAAGATGATGTCGGAACTGACTGGTAAAGAAAAGGTGCGTGTGATGTTGGCACAGGCACTCTATGGAAATCCTGACAACCTCCTGCTCGACGAGCCGACCAACGACCTCGACCTCGACACGGTGGAGTGGTTGGAGGATTTTTTGGCGAACTTTGAGCATACGGTGTTGGTGGTGAGCCACGACCGTCACTTCCTTGATGCCGTCAGCACACATACCGTCGATATAGACTTCAACAAGGTGAACCTCTTTGCAGGTAACTACTCGTTCTGGTATGAGTCTTCACAGTTAGCACTTCGTCAGGCGCAGAACCAGAAGGCGAAGGCTGAGGAAAAGCGCAAGGAACTGGAGGAATTCATCCGTCGTTTCTCTGCCAATGCCGCTAAGAGCAAGCAGACCACTTCTCGCAAGAAGATGTTGGAAAAACTCAATGTGGAGGAGATCCAGCCTTCTACCCGTAAGTATCCTGGCATCATCTTCACGATGGACAGAGAGGCTGGCAATCAGATTTTGGAAGTGGAAGGACTCACTGCCATCGAGGACGATGGTACGGTGCTCTTCAAAGACCTCACGTTCACGGCTGAGAAGGGTGAAAAAATCGTGTTCCTTTCGCACAATCCTCGTGCCATGACCGCACTCTTCGAAATTATCAATGGCAATCGCGAACCACAGGCTGGTACTTATAAATGGGGTGTGACCATCACGACGGCTTATCTGCCTGTGGATAATACGGCTTTTTTCCAGAGTGACAAGAACCTCATTGAGTGGCTCAGTCAGTATGGTGAGGGCAACGATGTGTTCTTCAAAGGTTATCTTGGCAGAATGC
Source organism: Bacteroidaceae bacterium (assembly GCA_045117095.1). Taxonomy (GTDB): domain Bacteria; phylum Bacteroidota; class Bacteroidia; order Bacteroidales; family Bacteroidaceae; genus Minthosoma. The sequence goes on from JBGUMY010000194.1 coordinate 1,724, forward strand.
TTTTCAGCGGTGAGGAAGTGCTCAAGAAGGTCAATGTGCTTTCAGGTGGGGAGAAGATGCGTTGTATGATTGCTCGCATGCAGTTGAAAAACGCCAACTGCCTCATCCTTGACACTCCGACGAACCACCTCGACTTGGAGTCTATTCAGGCATTCAACAACAACCTCAAGCTCTTCAAGGGCAATATTCTCTTTGCATCGCACGACCACGAGTTCATCCAGACTGTGGCGAACCGTATCATCGAATTGGGTCCTAAGGGGCATATCGACAAACTGATGGAGTACGATGACTATGTACACAGTGATGACATCAAGGAGCTGAGAAAGAAAATCTACGAATAGAGATGAAGGGATAACTTTCCTTTAACTTCCTCAATATACATATATATAAAATGAAGAGAATACTTTTGACACTATGTGTGGCACTGGCGACGCTGAGTGGCTGGGCACAGGAACAGTTTCAGGGGCTATGGCAGTGTGAGACGTTGCAGGTTACGCTGCTCATCAATCTGGCTGAGAAGAACATTACGCTAAAGGACTTCGAGGGTGAGGATACGTATGGGTATCTGAAAGGAGACCTGAACGGCACGTGGGTGATTTTGAAAGTGAAGGAGGTGAAGGGAAAGAAGGCGCTGGTGAGAATGGTGAGTGACATCGGCTATGATGCGCAGGACGTGGAGTTTCGTCTCACAGAGAACGGAACGATGGAGATGAAACTGGTAGGTGAACAGGTGATGAAGACAACAGAGAAGGGCAAGTATGTGAAGATGCCGAAAGTGGCCATTTTCAAGAAAAACGAAAAGTGAATAACTATTTAGATACGTTCAATCCCCCTCAGCGGGCTGCTGTAGAATACTGCGATGGTCCTTCGCTGGTGATTGCTGGTGCAGGATCTGGCAAGACGAGAGTGCTGACCTACAAGATTGCCTATCTGATGGAGCAGGGTTATAAGCCTTGGTCTATTTTGGCATTGACGTTCACCAACAAGGCTGCAGGTGAGATGAAAGACCGCATTGCCAAGATTGTAGGGGTGGATTATGCAAGGATGTTGTGGATGGGCACGTTCCACAGTATTTTTCTTCGTATCTTGCGTCAGGAGCATGAGCGAATAGGTTTCTCGAACAACTTCACCATTTATGATGCTGCTGACAGCAAAAGTCTGGTGAAGGCCATCATCAAGGAGATGGAACTGGATGACAAAACCTACAAGCCTGGTTCCGTATTGGGATTCATCAGCAATGCGAAGAATCAGTTGGTGACAGCCGAACAGTATGTGTCGAATCCTGCCCACCGTCAAAACGATGCTCGACACAATATGGCGGCTTTGGGACAAATCTTCTTGCGTTATTGCAACCGGTGCCGTCAGAGCGATGCGATGGACTTCGACGACATCCTCCTTTATACCTATCTATTGTTTGAACAGCATCCCGATGTGTTGACGAAATGGGAACAGCGATTCAGGTATGTGCTGGTGGATGAGTATCAGGACACAAACTATGCACAGCATCGTATCGTTTGGCAATTGACCCGTCAGCATCAGCATGTCTGTGTGGTGGGCGATGATGCACAAAGCATCTATAGTTTTAGAGGAGCAAATATTGATAACATCTTGACGTTCCAGAAGATATATGGAGGAGCGAGATTGTTCAAGTTGGAACGGAATTATCGTTCCACGCAGAATATAGTGGAGGCAGCCAATAGTCTCATCAAGAAGAACAGTCGACAAATTCAGAAGAATATCTTCTCGGAGAATGACCGAGGAGAGAAACTGCATGTGTTGGACACGCACTCTGACATTGAAGAGGCGAAGATGGTGGTGAATGCCATCCGTGGCATCAAGCGAAGGGAAGGATGTGAGTACAGCGATTTCGCTATCCTCTATCGAACGAATGCGCAGAGCCGTATTTTTGAAGATACGCTCAGAAAGGAATCCTTGCCTTATCGCATCTATGGCGGGCTTTCGTTCTATCAGCGCAAGGAAATCAAAGATGTTTTGGCCTATTTCCGTCTAGCTGTGAATCCCAATGATGAAGAGGCGTTCAAACGTGTTATCAACTATCCTGCTCGGGGCATTGGACAAACTACCGTAGGGAAAATCTTGGCTGTTGCCACTCAACATGAGGTGAGCCTATGGAGCGTGATTAGTAATCCCGAAGCGTATGAGTTGGGTGTGAACAAAGGAACGTTGACCAAGATTGGACAGTTCCGTGAGATGATTGCAGGCTTTGTCGGACAGACTCAGAAACTACCTGCCAATCAGATAGGTACGATGATTGTGAAGCAGAGCGGCATCATCGCTGACATTTATCAAGACTCCACGCCTGAGAACCTTTCACGTCAGGAGAATGTGGAGGAACTTATCAATGGTATGCAGGACTTCTGCGATCTGCGAATGGAGGAAGGTAACGAGAACATCTCCCTGAATGACTATCTCTCAGAGGTCTCATTGTTGAGCGATGTGGATACAGACAAGGGCGATGATGAGCATAAGGTGACACTGATGACCATCCACTCTTCCAAGGGGTTGGAGTTTGGCACTGTGTTTGTGGTGGGCTTGGAAGAAGGGCTTTTCCCCAGCGAGATGGTGTCTGGTAATCCTCGCGAGATGGAAGAGGAACGCCGTCTTTTCTATGTGGCAATCACGCGAGCCAAGACCCATTGCTATCTTTCTTATGCTCAGTGCCGTTTCCGTTACGGACAGATGGATTTTTCTGCACCAAGCCGTTTCCTGAAGGACATTGACTCCAAATATCTGGATCGGCAGCAAAGTATGTTCTCCTCCAGAAGAAGCATTGACGACGATGTGCAGTTGCCATGGCAACGAAAGGGTAGGGTGTTTGGCACCCCCTCAACGGTCAACCATCCACCTTCCACCTTCCATGCTCAACCCTCAGCTGTCAACCCTCAACTCTCAACTCTTAACCCTCAGACCTCAACTGTCAACTCTCAACTCTCAACTG
>JBGUMY010000195.1:0-6332 GCA_045117095.1 Bacteroidaceae bacterium
CGAGTTAGATAACTTTCACTTTGACTTGCCAGATTTGGGAACAGCACCACAGGTGGCAGTGCCGAATGCGGCACCTGACGAGTTGGATTTGTCGGCCTTGCCCATCCCCACCACGTCTTCTCCTGTGGGGAATGTGGATGCTCCTCAGATTGGAAGTCTGAGTGCCGCTGACGAGGAACTCTTCAAAGGAGTCATCGCCAAGTACTTCTCGGATGAAGTGCCCTCTGCACGATCATCTGGAAGCGCTGACGATGTGCAGGTGGAGAAGAAAAATTGCTTGCTGAAAGATAATGGCTTCGGCATCGGAATACCTGAAACCGACATCGTTCAGAACCTCCACTATGACGAGGTTGACACGGTGAATACCGACGAAATCCGCAAGCAGTTCCCCATCCTCCATCAGAAGGTGAACGGTCATGACCTCGTGTGGTTCGACAATGGTGCGACCACTCAGAAGCCGCTGCGGGTCATCGACGGATTGAGCGAGTTCTACAAGACGGATTACTCGAACATCCATCGTGGTGCTCACACCTTGGCGGCACGCAGCACCGACCAGTATGAGGCTGCTCGCGAGAAGGTGGCACGCTTCATCAATGCCCCTGCCAAGGAGAATATCCTCTTTGTGCGTGGCACGACAGAAGGCATCAATCTGGTGGCGCAGACGTTCGGCAGAAAGTTCTTGGAGAAAGGTGACAACGTGATTGTCTCCACCCTCGACCATCATGCCAACATCGTCCCCTGGCAGCAAATGTGCAAGTTGCAGGGAGCAGAACTCCGTGCTATCCCCATCGACAAGAATGGCGACCTCGTCCTCTCCGAACTGGAACAACTCATCACACCCCACACCAAGTTCATCAGCGTGGGACATGTGAACAACACTTTTGGCACTATCAACGATGTGGAGAGCATCATTCGTACGGCTCACTCCCACAACATCCCCGTGCTCATCGACGGCGCACAATCCATCGCCCACACGAAGGTAGATGTGCAACGGCTCGACTGTGACTTCTTTGTCTTCTCTGGCCACAAAATCTACGGACCTTCGGGCATCGGCGTGGTGTATGGCAAGAAGGAGTGGCTCGAACAACTGCCGCCTTGGCAGGGTGGAGGCAACATGATCAAAGATGTGACCATCGAACACACAGAGTTCAATGTACCCCCAGCACGTTTTGAAGCAGGCACACCCAACATCGCCGATGCCATCGGTTTGGGGTATGCGCTCGACTTCGTGCAGAGTGTGGGCATCCGCAACATCGAACGCCACGAACACGAACTTACTGAGTATGCCCGTCAGCAGATCAGCCGCATTCCAGGCATCACCATCATGGGCAATCCCAAGAAGCGTGTGAGTGTCATCTCGCTTGACATCCCAGGCATCCCCGCTCCCCAAGTGGGACAACTGCTCGACAAAGAGGGCATCGCTGTCCGTGCAGGTCATCACTGCGCACAGCCAGCCTTGCGGGCACTTGGCTACGAGATGTCTGTACGTCCTACGTTTGCTGTCTATAACACCAAGGAAGAGATAGACCGTCTGGTCATCGCTCTCCAGAAGATTGTGGCCGACGTGTCCAATCGATAACATAGGACTTCTTTAAAAAGGCTTTTTGCCAACCGATGAAGTTTTTTGTCAGCTCCGTGCAATCTGTGAAGACTGCATGGAGCTCTTGACAATAGGCAACCTTTTCGTGTCAATCGCCCAATTTTCTTTCTGTATCGGATAGTGTCGGATTACTCTTCTGCTTCCTCATCGGCTTCTTCTTCGTCAGCGGGCTCGGCAGGGGCGTTGACTTCCTCCTGAATCTGCTTGACAACGGCACCGACCTGATCGGTCATCTTGTTGAGGCTGTCCAGCTGCTCGGGAGTCAGGTCGAGCATGTAAGGCATCATGGCCTGGGTGGCCTCGCTCCATGCAGCGCAGGCAGCGTTGAACTCATCGGCTGTCTCGTAGGTGTCGTAGGCGGTTGTCGTGGTCTCGAATGTGGCGGAGAGTTCCTTGAATTTCTCCCATGCCTGCTGACCTTCAGCACTCAGTCCCTGCTGGATGCAGGATGCCATCATGGCTGCGATGGCGAAAGAAAAGATTACCTTCTTCATGTTGTTTGGTGTTTTAGGTGATGAATAAATAAGTTGGGAATCGATCCCGAGTGCAAAGTTACGCAATTCTCCACAAACGGAGAAGCATTTCCCGCATTTTTTGCTATAGTCCTCTTTATGCTCGTTTGGGAGGCTAAAAAACACGTTCATTAACTCAAATCATCAATCGAGTTAACTCATTCGATGATTTGAGTTAATGAACGTGTTTTTGAACACTACCGCCGCAATAACCCAGCCTTATTGAGAAATAACCCGCCTCTGCTGAGAAATAACCCACCTTTTTCCAGAAGGCCTTCTAAAACTTTTTCCTTCCCCTTGCAAAAAGTTCTGGAAGGCCAAGTGGAAAAGTTATCAAAGGCAAGCCGCTCATAGTCATAATTATCGAGCCTCAAGAAGAGGGCGGGGCAGCGTCAAGAAGAGGGAAGCCCATCGTCAAGAAGAGGGTCACTCGTCGTCAAGAAGCAAGTTTTTTTAATGATGCGTGAGAGATGTGAGAGAACTGCATGAATGTGGCAAAATGCTCCCTTTTTGACACAAAAATTCTGAACAAGCGTTTTTTGTCATCTGTTTTTTTGTACTTCATGGTGATTTTGTTACCTTTGCCAGCAAATCAATCTATCAACTAACTAATCAGACAATATGAAACCTATGAATCAGAATCCATTCTTGTCAAGGTCAGCCCTCTTGCTGACACTTGTTCTGATGCTGCTGTTGCCCATGTTGCAGTCATGCAGCCAGTGTTCCACCGAACACGACGGGAAGGACGAGTCCGTCTTCAACCGCATCACTGAGGAGCAGTTCGCTCGCCATACGGCCACTGACGAATACGAACAGAACGGCCATAGCAAGGCTATCAACCTCAATCCTGTATTGGGTATGCAGATAAGGGCCAAAGCGGGTGCCTTTGAGACCACTCCTGACATCCGTGTGACAGAAATCGAGGACGAAGGACTGGTAGATCGCATTGAACAGACCATACGGAAGGTCTATGGTCAAGATCATGAACTGCTCTTTGCTTACGATATCGATGCTGGTCTGGATTTCGATGATATGATTCCTGGAGTTTATATTGTGGATCTCGACCTGAAAGAATTGGAGATACCAGAGAATCTTTGGCCTTATATTCGTGCTTACCGTACCGATGGTTCGTCTCGTACACAGTCGCTCAATATTCATGTGGATGAGGATGGCATCTTGCGTTATGAGGCGCGACAAAATTCGGTCATTGCAATCTGTCTTACAGTTGGTTGGTATGCTTGGAAATTTGTTCCTATTGCAGTGTGGGTGGCTGACAAATTTAATCTTGTGGCAATGGTGACTGGAGCCATTATGGCTCCTTGGACCTATCGAGCTGGTATTGTTGAGAGAGCAAGGACATGGTGGGAAGCGTTCGGTTGGCCGAAGAACTGGTGGAAACGTAAGGATTGGATCACGTTGTATGTGAACGATCCCAGTGGCCACTTTTATGTTCATTTTCGATATAGCCACACGGAGGAATATGCCAAAGCCGAGAAGATGGTGGACAAGATGGGAGAATACGCCAAACTGTCTGACAAGATGAAAATCAAGGCGAAGAGCATCTTCGAGAAGGACTATAAAAATAACGCCGACTACAGAGCTCAGAACGACTGGAAGGCACACAAGTTCTCGCCCAAGAATAAACTCTTCCGTAATGTTCGCACCAAACGGCTTGAGAAGTTGACTATAGACAGTCTCTATTATGACTTAATGAGAAATGACTCCGAAATACAAGAGATTCAGAATGCTATACCTCAAAGTGTGCGGGATATTATTGAGGGCATGCGGCTAGCCGAACGTTTTTGCCAAGATAAGGAAGGTTTGGGTTTGAAGCGTCTGCCTTACGAGGTGAATGTGTATATTGCAGACAAGATGTACACTGGCGCCGAGTCGGATGCTATTTCTGACATCACACCTATCTTCGGTGAGACGAATGGCGGCGTGCTGTTTGTCAACGCCAATAATATGTACGAGATATCGGGTGATACCTATGTCTACAATTCGAACATGAAAGATAAGTTGAGCGTCACTTTGGCTCACGAACTAGCGCATCTCTACGAATATACTTATATCAATTGGCTCAAGGTCAAACAGATGCGCGACAACCGGTTCATTGAGTGCATTGGCTCCGTGAGCGAATATTGGTTCACGGCGTGGCTCAAAAAGAATGGTTATATCGACTATGATCCTATGGACAAGGCACATGAGAAGATGTATGCCGATCGTGAACTGAGGGAAGTGTTGGCATGGCCCTTGGTTAACAAGGCTGGATCTTGGCCCAACGATGTGGCCAGTATCAATGACCCCGATACCCGAGGCGGATATATGCTCGGAGACCTTTTCGATTGTCTCTGCGAGGCCACTGGACAGAGACCATCCTTTGATCACGTCATGAATAACTATGCTCTGAAGAAGACTTTGGCACAGGATTTCATGGACATCTTTGGAATCAAGACCGAGGCCGAATTTTACAAGATTTACGAGGCTTTCTGTCGGAAGTTTATTTTCGGGATTGTGGAGTCACAACAGAATTGTGCGCCTTATGCCCGTCTCAGGCCTTATTTCATTATCAACTGGAAGCATGATATCAACCATTGTGTATATCACATAGACAATATTACCAACCCTGAAAAACCCGAGCCCTTTGCCATAAAGTCATTCGAGATGTTCAGTAAGGGTGACCATACGGATGATTCTAAACCATCCCAAGTTAAGAAACTCTATTACACTGTCTTCGCCATACCTTCCGACAATGTGAAGCCCAATGAGGTATTCTTCTCCTTCCTCGATGGAAGTCTCCAGAAGAAAGGCTCTCACCCAATTGACGGTTTGCAATTCACTAAAGACCCCTACTGCTTCACACCCAAAGGTTCCAATTTTCGCAAAGCCTATGCGGCAGTGATGCTACGTCCTGACATACGTACAGCCAAGGTGAAAGACAATTACTACATTGATGTTGTGGCTCTTTATCAGCCTTACATAGATCCGACTGTCGAAGGGGTTTTGAAAGACGGAACAGGACTCCTTGTCCACACTCGCGACGTACCTTGCTATGACCTCAAGATTCACGGCTACATCACTGGAATGCAGATAGGCGTGCGCAACAACAAAACCCATCAAACCAGCACCCTTAATGTTCCCCTAAACTTGTGTGGCGAGAAGGTGAAGATTCCCTTCGAGAAGATTGGCGTGACCAACAAGAACGACATTGACCTGACCATCCAGACGCGCTGGTACTATAAGCACAAAGATGGCAAGAAATACTACTCCCCAGCCTCCAACAAGGTGAACTATAAGCGCCAGTCAAAAGAGAAAGAGGAACCGAAAGAAGAACCGAAAGAAGAACCCGCAACCACTAAGACAGATGAAGAAATGATTCTGAATAGTAGCTTCAGACTTACTGCAGGCCCATGTTTCGCGGGCGTCATGGATTTTTATGGCGTCTATGAAAAGAATGAAGTGAAAGGTCACATCAGTATCAGCAAAAGCCATATCAGCATATCTGTTCCTGCCTATGTGCTCAAGACAAGTAGTGGCGAACGTCGGGGAACAATCAAAGTCCCAGCCCTCAGTGTGACTGGTACATACGATAGGACAGAAGATGTGCGTGGTAACATCAGATACAACGGAAACTTAATCTTCTCCCCCTCCGAACTGAAGGTGATGCAATATTGGGAAAGTGGCTCTTCTTATGGAAAACAAAGCACTATTGAACCGAATACTGTAATCGTGAGTTACGACCCCCGAGAGAAAACCATTGGATTCAGTTCCAGATGTATCAGGGAAGTGCAAGGATATGGAGAAACAATGGACGTAGGCATCAATGGCCAGACAGTCGATGATCATCCTGTATCCGTAAGTTGCGATGGTGTGATTGAGTAATCCCTTCTCTTGCCCGATGTGATTTATGATGAATGGACGGACGCATCTTATCGACGAACAAAGATGTAATTTGAGTGATGTAAGAGCATCAAGAAGGAGCATCCGAGGGTCGGGTGCTCCTTCTTTGTCGTATGAATGTCACGTGTCGCAGGGTTTATTTCCAATCCGTCAGGATGGTGCGCTTGTCGAGCACGTGCTTTGCCTTGCCTGTAGAGCGTTCGATGTTGCCTGGCTCTTTGATGTGGATGTTTGGCTTGATGCCCACCATGCTGACGATGCGATCGTAGAGAGGCTTGATGAATGGCATCTGCTTGGCTGGGTTGGGCGAGAAGTATTCT
>JBGUMY010000196.1:0-2727 GCA_045117095.1 Bacteroidaceae bacterium
GGGTCGGTACAGGCTGTGATTCAGAACGAAAGAATTGTGAACCAGAAAAATTGGATTGTAAGATGAAGACCAAAGAAAAGTTTTGGAATTGGGTGATGGGCATCAAGCCCATCCATGTGATTGTGACCTGTGTGGTGGTGTTTTTGTTATTTGTTTCCGCTTGGTTCCCTTTCCCATTCGGTGTACGTGTCAATTGGCATTACAGTACTTATCGGGTCAATCATAGGGGCGTCTTCTATACGAACAGCCCTTTTGCCATGCTGGCTTTCCCCTTTACGGGAAATGCGAGTGCGGGTTATCTGAAGGGGGCAGACTTCTGGAGTTTCCAGGTGCTGACTGATGCTTGGGCGAAGGACAAGAGCCATGTGTGGTATGAGTGCTATCCAGTAAAGGATGTGGATGCGGCGACCTTCGAACTGGGTCCGAATGGCATCCCAAAGGATAAGTACCATGTGTTTGTGTCTGATTTATGGTATTATTATCCGTCTCAGTGCGATATCGATCCTGCGACGGCAGAGTATTTTGTGCGGTTGCCAATTAGCTTTGATTACTACACCAGGAAGGCTAAATTGTCTTGGGTGGAAAAGTGGATGCGTGATAGTCGTCATGTGTATTTCTATGAGCGTCGTGTAGATGTGGACAGGGCGACTTTCCGTTGGTTGGCGGGACATTCTTGGTTTAGTGAGCAGGGCGAGTGGTATGTGGACAAGAACTTCGTTTATACGATACGTCGTGTCGCAGGTTACAATCCGCGCACTAAGCATTTGCCTCCGTTCGAATTGGTGCGTGTGGACTCCTTGCATGAGCCGTTGGAAATCATTCCTCATTTCATTTTCGAAAAAGATGCTCCCGACACCTTGTATCATTCGAGTCGTTACCTTCGCAATGGTCGCAACATTCTCTACAAAGACAAGGTGGCTGTGCGTGGCATCGATGTTAAGAGCCTTCGAATTGAATATGTGGGTGGCATAAATGACCAATGTGATTGTATCATCAATGACACTTTGCGGTTGCAGAATGGCAAACGGAATGACGAGTGAGTGAAATGAAGGATCCGTTTAAAGAGTTTTTGTATTTCTCGAAAGGTGACAGGCGTGCGATTGTGGCGCTGGGGTGCATCGCGGTGTTTGCTGTCGGTGTGCTGATGGTGGTGGATGCTTGGAAGGAGAAGGAGGGGAATGTGAAAACAGGGGAGAAAGTGGTGGTAGATGTGGAGGAGAAAGAAGAACGTGGGGAGGTGGTGATGAGGGTGTTTGACCCTAATACTGTCGATTCTTTGACCTTGATTGGCTTTGGCTTGAAGCCTTGGAAAGTGAAAAACTTCCTGCATTATCGTGCGGCAGGAAAGGTGTTCCGTTCAGCAGAGGAAATGGGAGACACGTATGGATGGACGGCAGAGGATGTGGAGAGGGTGAGGGGGTATGTACGAGTGGGGAAGGAGTATGAGAACGGAAAGAGGCTGTTCGGGGGAACCGAAAAACGCCAACCCAAAAGGGAGGAACGGGAACAATGGAAACAGAAGGGAGAAATGACGGAGCATGCTTCCAATAAGTTTCAAACGCTGACCAAAGTGGACATCAATACGGCAGACACGGCGACGCTGAGACGCATCCCAGGCGTGGGAGCGAAGATTAGTGAGGCGATCGTGAGGTATCGGGAGCGATTGGGGGGATTCTATTCGGTGGAGCAGTTGATGGAGGTAAAGATTGTGTCGCCTGAGTTGCTGGAGTGGATGGAGGTGTCTTCTTCTTCCAACATTCAGAAAATCAATCTCAACAAATCCTCCTTCCAAGCGCTCAACAGCCATCCCTACATCTCTTACGACCAGACGAAGGCTCTGTTGCAATACATCCGTTTGTATGGGAAGGTGAAGGATGAGCAGGCATTGCTTGAGACTGGAATCTTCACGAAGGAGGAGGTGGAGAGGCTAAAGCCTTACTTGGATTATGAGTAAAAAAAACGGTGGATCAATAAAGAAAGAGCGGACAAACTCGTGTGGGTCTGTCCGCTCTTGTCATACATATTGATATAATAAGATTTGATCGTTTTATTGCGGCAAGCCGCAATTTCTTATGTCGTACTTACGTTAGTACACTTTAAAGCCGATGATCTTGCGCACTTCCTTCAGTGTCGCAGCCGCACTCTCGCGGGCTTTCTCGGCACCCATCTTGGCAACCTTGTCGAGGAGCTCCTGATTGTTCTGGTATTCGAGGATGCGTTCGCGGATGGGGGCGATGGTGGTAACGATGTCTTGGGCGAGTTGCTTCTTCATGTCGCCATAGCGGATGGACATGTCGTTCCATTTCTCGTTGAAATAGTCGTAAGTCTCCTTGGAAGAGGCAATCTCCATCAGCGTGAAGAGGTTCTGGATCACCTCGGGCTTCTCCTGATTAGGCTCCGTGGGTCCTGAGTCGGTCACGGCCTTCTTCACTTTCTTCTCGATGGACTTGGGATCCTCGTAGAGGTAGATGCAGTTGCCCTCCGACTTGCCCATCTTGCCTGAGCCGTCGAGTCCTGGAATCTTGATGGCGTGATCGCCGAAGTAGAAGTTCTGGGGCTCGGGGAAGAACTCCACACCGTAGATGTTGTTGAATCGGCGGGCACATTTACGGGCCATCTCCATGTTCTGCTCCTGATCCTTACCCACGGGCACTTTGGCAGCGCGGTGCTGAAGGATGTCGGCAGCCATGAGGGTGGGGTAGGTGAGCAGACCTGCGTTGACGTTGT
>JBGUMY010000197.1:0-10595 GCA_045117095.1 Bacteroidaceae bacterium
GAGCGCACCTACGACCTTCAGGGTCGTGAGATAGACGCCCGCAGCGCCAAGGGCATCGTGATCATCAACGGTAAAAAAGTAATGAAAAAATAAACAAATATGAAACAGATAAAGCTATTGGCAGCCCTGTTCATCGTCCTCATGGCGATGAGCAGCTGCAGCAAGGATGAAGATGATGATAACATCGTACCAAGTTCAGAAAAGCAGGTGGTGCTGAACTGCGTGAAACCCGAATATCTGAAAGCGGGCGACAAGGTGGCACTGATTTCACCCTCGTACTATACACCGATAGAGACCATAGAGAAAGCAGCCGACGTGCTCCGCTCATGGGGCTTGGAACCTGTCATCAGTCCCAATGTTGACAAGGTGTTGGACGGCCGAATAGGAGGAACGGTGGAAGAGCGAGTGAGTGATATCCACTGGGCTTTGAGTGACCCAAGCATCAAAGCCATCCTCTGCAATCGTGGCGGCTACGGCACTATCCAACTCATAGACCAGCTCCCTTTCGATGAAGTGAGGGCTGCTCAGAAGTGGATGATTGGCTACAGCGACATCTCCACCCTTCATGGGTTCTGGAGCCGTGCTGGTGTGATGAGCATCCACGGCACCATGAGTACCACTCTGGCTAAGGGTGGAACCGACAGGACTTGTACGATGATGCGTGACCTGTTAATGGGCAAAGTCCCCTGCTATGAGGTACCTGCACATCCGCAGAATATCATTGGCCGAGCCAGCGGCGTGCTCGTAGGTGGCAATCTCTGCACTTTTGCACCCAACGTCGGCTCCAGGGCCGATGCCACCGAAGGCAAAGACCTGATACTTTTTGTAGAGGAGATTGGTGAAAATATGCGTAACATCGACCGCCAGATGCGCATGCTGAAGATGAACGGTGTATTCGACCGTTGCAAGGGAGTCGTTCTTGGTGAGTTCATCAGTTGCGGTACTGAGTTCACAGACGAAAATGGTGAGGTAATAAGTATTGAAGCCATGCTCCACGATCTGCTGGCTGAATATCATATTCCTGTGCTCTGCGGATTTCCCACTGGTCATGGCGACATCAACCTGCCATTGGTGATGGGTGCTCCCGTCACTATCGATGTGCGCACAGACGGAGCCACCCTACAGTTCGACATTGACGGAGATCAGCAGACTGTCAATACTGCCACTATCACCGCCACACCGACACCAGCATTAGTTCGCATGAGAATAGCTGGAAAGATTGAATAAACTGGGAACAAAAAAGAAGCGCACCGATGGGTGTGCTTCTTGTTTGTGTGTTAAGGTGGCGTTACTTGCAGAGATTCTGAATGAACTGCCATTCGCTCTCGTAACTCTTCACCTGCAGGAGGGTCTGGTCAACGACCACATACTCGGAGAGACCCTGACGGTCTGCACCCTTATGCCAGTCGTAGGTGTAACCGAGACGAGTCCAAGGAAGTGGGCTGTCATCCTCGAAGGCGGCCTGCACATTGTAGCGGAACCACTCGCGGAAGTTAGTGTCACCCACCTTGTAGTTCTCGTCAGCCCAATCGGGATGTTCGATGCCTGCTGAAGTAGTGGTGATGTCAGGATTAGCGGCTGGACGGAATATTCCGTTCACGTCAGCATAGAACTGAACCATGATGTTGTAGGTGCAATCTGGGCTGAGGCCGTACATCTGAATCATACGCATGTGAGCAGCCACGCTGTCGAGACCTTCAAACGCAGCTTTCTTCGTGAGCCATTCGCCAGGAATTGTCACCCAAGTACCCATTTCACGGTCAATCTTGTAAGTGCCTTCCTGTCCGAAGAACTTGTGCAGACGGCTGGTGTCCACGAGTGTGACGAGCAGTACCATGTCTTTGCCATCGATGGTAGCCCATTCCTCGTTAGGTGTACCTTTCTTGATAGGCATGAGGGTGTTGGAAATTTTGCTCGAATCGAGTTCGCGAGCATCGTCAATGGCCGCTTTGAGATCAGCCTCCAATGCCTCAGTGTTCTCATACCAAGGAATAGAATCAGTTACTGTTTCTGTGATGGTGCGTTCAACTTTGCCCACACATGCCGTCATAGCAAACACTGCAGCCACGATGGCGAATTGGAAAATCTTTTTCATCTTAAGATAAGTTTATAAAATAATAAATAGTAATTAAAGTTCGTGATCTCCTAATTTTTCCAAAGGCTGCTTGGTCAGTTTACTCCAAGTCTCCTTCTTTTCACCTTCCTCGAATGCATTGTCCTTGATGGTCTGACGTTTCCATGTGAGATAGTTCTCACTGACAGTCTCCATTTCTCCAGTATTCCGCATCATGCTGGTACTCTCTTTGCCAATCAGGTAGAAGTCCTCGTTCTGGTAACGGTAGGTGTACTTGGTTCGTTCCGTGCCATAACTGCCTCCGCTGGAGAAAAGGTCTGTGTCGATGGTGAGGGTGTTACGGTCGGTAATGTTGAGTTCGACATCTACGCTGCTCCACTCGTCATCAGCAGGAAACAACTCCTTGTATTGCTTCCAGAGTTGGAAAATGCCTTCAGCCTGACCGAAATAGATGGCGAGAATAGGGAGATTGAAATTATACACATAACCATCGTCGCGCGTCTTCATGTTTTCCTTGAAATTAGGCTTTGCCAGTACTACAAGGTCTTTGACACCATCCTTGTTCAGGTCGCCCACTGCTTCTTGGTGTTCCCAACCTTCAGGCACAATCTGTTCGATTGATGCTCCTTGCTGCTTCAAAGTCTGTGCATTCATGCCAATGGCACACAAACACAAAACAATGGAAATAGTAGATGCTTTCATCTTGCGTTTTTAGTTGTTTGATGTATATATTTACTTCTTTATTCCTCTACCACAAATTCATCATGCATGGGATTCTCTTCTTCAGCCTTAATGAGTTCCACGTTTAACTGTTCAATGAAGGAGAGTTTGATGTTGTCGTTGGAGGCTGCTGGCTTGTACCAAGACTCTTTGCCGAAGTACTCCTGCAAATCCTTAGATTGAAAACGGTAACCATTACGTGCCATGATGGCGTTGCGCATGAGGCGAAGTGTAGATTTCTTGTACTTGTGGAAAAACTGGCAGGTCAGGAGGTTTCTTGTTGCATAGTCGAAACGTCCCACATTGGGATTGGATTCTTTCAGTCGGAAATCCATGCCACTGCGTTCCCAATCTGTAAAGAATTCTCCTGTTTTGATGGAATAGACATGGACACCATCATAAGTGGGGACAACCTCCCAAGTGCCATCAAATTCTGTGCCGCTGTCTTCGATAGTGACATAGCCAAAGGCTCTGCCGTTAAAACTGACGACATGGTAGGGGATTGTCATACCATTTACAGTGATGTTTTTGCTGTCACAGCTCACATGTATGTTTGCATCGCTATATTCGTAATCACCTATGATTTGCTGTTTCCATCTGTCAATGGTCATTTCCTCATAGTGCATGGTGAATTTCTTTGCATTCTCCATCAGCGCCACCAAACGATTCTTGCCATTATAAATACACAGGACATCCCAACCCTCATTCTTCATGTGTTTGACTGTCATGCCATCGTATTCATTCACATAACCGTTGGAACCATCGGTCACTTGGTAGGTTTCCGTTTTGCCTGGCACAGGCACCAACACTAACTCATGTTCCTCACCTTCGTCCATTGCGTTCATCAGAATTTTACCTCCTGCAATCTTCTCGGCAGTGTATAGAATGGCGCCGTTATACCAATCGTTGCCTGCAATTTGTGCCTGCATCGTAGTGGTTACGCACAGACATAACATCATAGATGAGAGAATTTTCTTCATTGTTTGGAAAATCTTAGGAATTGATAAAATAGTAAATAGAATTCAGTGTTGCAAAGGTACGGCATATTTTTTAATTGTGCAAGAAAAAGGTGCTGAAAACTGCTCCAAGTCATAAAGAATCATGCTCCAGAGTCTTTTATCGGTATATAGTCCTTTAAAAGTGAAGAAGCGCGAATCTCACGACTCACGCTTTTCTCGTTCTCAATAAGTATTAATTTTTTTAAGGTAAAAAGATTGTTTTTAGGATGGTGCAAAGGTACGGACTTTTGACATTTTGGACAACTTGAAAAATATGTTTCTTAACATCTGTGCCCGTACACAGTGCATTTTTTAGAACATTTTTGCGTCTTTTTTTGCAAAAGAATGTAAAAAATGCACTTATTGGGGGATGAATTTCTCTGTCATCATGATATTTGTAGTCAAAGGTTCCCCCTTCCTTCCTTATTTTGTTCTTTTAGGCGGCAAATAGGTGGGAAATCATGAGTTTTAGGTGGATAAAATAGGTCTAAAAGTCGATTTCGTTATTCTTTTTTGAGTTTTGATGTTATTATTTATTAAATATGTTTGCCACGAGGTTGCTCGAATTAAGAATTATGTGTACCTTTGCACTCGTTTTTATGGTAAAGAAATAGAAAAGAAGTTAATGTCAGTAAAAATGAAAGGCAAAAGAATTGGAATGGGTCTCGGCATGCTTTTGGCAAGTACGCTGGGCATGGGGGCTCAGGAGATGGATGGTGCTTCAGCTGGCACAATGAATCTGACGTTGCAGAAAGCGATTGAGATTGCATTGGCTGAAAACCCTACCATCCATGTGGCCGATAAGGAGATAGAACTGAAGAAACTTGCGGATACAGAAGCTTGGCAGAATCTGCTGCCAACAGTGGATGCAACCCTATCTTTGACAGACAATATCCTTGTGGCTGAAATGGTGACGGGCATGGGTAGGTTTAAGATGGGAGTGGATGGAACGCTCACGGCCATTGGTGCCGCCACCCTCAGTCTGCCTGTCTTTGCGCCAGCTGTGTATCAGAACATGAAATTGACCAAGGAGGACATCCTGCTTGCTCAGGAAAAATCACGTGGTAGTCGTTTGGACTTGGTCAACCAAGTGACGAAAGCCTATTATAGTGCCCTTTTGTCGAGCGATAGTCATGAAGTGATGAAGCGAAGCTACAATGTGGCCAAAGAGAATTTTGACGTGGTGAACGAGAAGTTCAAAGTGGGCAGAGTGAGCGAATACGACAAGATCAGTGCTGAGGTACAGGCAAGAAACATGAATGCTGCAATGGTTAGTAGCCAGACAGGTAAACAACTGGCACTCTTAAGGTTGAAGGTTTTGATGGGTGTGACAGCTGATGTGGACATTGCCATCGATGACTCGCTTAAAGCTTATGAGGGTAAGTTGACCTTGGCCGATGCTGAAGTGTCATCTGCTGATCTTGACAACAACTCTTCACTTCGTCAGCTGGATCACAACATGACGCTGTTGGAACGTAGCAGGAAGATACTCCGCACCAACTTCATGCCGACGGTAGCTTTGCAATTGACTGGGCAATACCAGAGTTATGCGAACAATGACTGGAATGTGTTTGGTTATAATTTCTCTCCCAGCTCGACGCTCTCGATTGCTGTGAGCGTACCCATCTTCCATGCCACCAACTGGACTAAGTTGAAGAGCAACAAGGTTCAGATGGCACAATTAGAGGACACGCGCCTGAACGCACGCCGTCAGTTGACGTTAGCTGCTGAGAGTTACAAGCAAAATATGGCCAGTTCACTGGCACAGATTGAGAGTAATTCTGAAGCTGTCAAGCAGTCGGAAAAGGCTGTGACGATTGCAGGCATGCGTTATCAAGTGGGACGAGGTACCATCCTCGAACTGAACCAGAGTGAAACAGCCCAGACACAAGCTGAACTCACTTATGTGCAGAGCATCTACGAATATTTGACCAACAAGGCCGACCTCGACTATACGTTGGGACGTGAACCTTTAGTTTGGTAAAAACTACTCATACTTGAAATAATAGAACAATATGAAATATTTGAAGACATTATCAATGGTTGCTCTTGCAGCGCTCGCTATTGCCTGCAAGAACGATGACAAGGCTGAGACTATCCAGCAACAGAAAGTGCAGGTGAAAATCGCTAAAGTGACGAGCGAGGACATCCCACAGACAGAAATGTACACGGCTACAGTTGAGAGCGATGTGAAGAACAACATCTCCCCCAACACGCCTTACCGTATCGAGAAGATTTATGTGGATGTGGGTGACCCTGTTCGTAAAGGGCAGGTGCTCGTTCAATTGGATGCAAGCAATCTCCAGCAACTGAAACTGCAGTTGGAGAATCAGAAGATAGAGTTCGGTCGTACTGCTCATCTTTATGAGGTGGGTGGTGCCAGTAAGGCTGAATACGACAATGCCAAGTTGCAGTTGGACGTATTCTCCACACAACTGAAGCAGTTGATGGAGAACACACAGCTGGTGGCTCCCATTAGTGGTGTGGTGACGGCTCGCAATTACGATGATGGCGATATGTATGGTAGTGGCAAACCTATCTTGACCATCGAGCAGACGAATCCTGTGAAGGTGATGGTGAACATCTCTGAGGTGTATTACAAGCAGGTGTTCAAAGGCATGCCTATCGACATTCAGTTGGATGCCTATGAGAACGAGAAGTTCTATGGCAAGGTGACGATTGTCTATCCAACGATTGACCAATCTACTCACACGTTCCCTGTGGAGGTGACCATCAGCAATCCTGACCAGAAGGTGCGTCCAGGCATGTTTGCACGTGCCACGGTGAATTTCGGCAGCAAGAATCATGTGCTCGTGCCGGATGAGGCATTGGTGAAGCAGATTGGTGCAGGTGACCGCTATGTATATGTATATAAAGATGGTAAGGTTTCTTACAACAAGGTACAGTTGGGCAAGCACATCGGCACGAAGTACGAGATTCTGAGTGGTGTGAACTCTGGCGACGAAGTGGTCATTGCAGGTCAGAGTCGATTTGCAAATGGCAAAGAAGTGGAAGTGATCAAATAGTAAATGGCCAATTGTCAAATAATAAATCGTCAAATAGTAAATAGAAAATTAAATAGATGAGTCTATACGAAGGTGCGGTCAAACGACCGATTATGACAAGTCTCTGCTTCTTGGCAGTGATTATATTGGGTCTCTTCTCGGCCATCAAGTTGCCTATTGACCTCTATCCGGACATCGATACAAATACGATCATGGTCATGACGTATTATACTGGTGCTTCGGCTGAAGATATTGAGAACAATGTGACGCGCCCATTGGAGAATGTGCTCAACTCTGTGGAGCACCTCAAGCACGTGACCAGTAATAGCCGTGAGAACGTTTCGGTGATTACGTTGGAGTTTGAGTATGGATACGACATTGATGTCTTGACCAATAATGTGCGAGACAAATTAGACATGGTGTCCAACTCCCTCCCGGACGATGCGCAGACGCCTATTCTGTTCAAGTTCTCGACGGATATGATTCCTATCCTTCTGTTGTCTGTGCAGGCGGAGGAATCGCAGCAAGCACTGTATAAGATTCTCGATGATAACGTGAGCAATCCATTGGCACGTATTGACGGAGTCGGAACGGTGAGCATTGTGGGTGCTCCACAGCGTGAAATCAACATATACCTCGACCCCCAGAAGATGGAGGCCTACCATTTGAGTCCATCCCGTGTGGCAAGTGCCATTTCGGCTGAGAACATGAACGTGACGAATGGTACGGTCGATGTTGGTACCCAGACCTACACTGTGCGTGTGGAAGGTGAGTTCGATGACCCACAGCAGATGCTGGGCGTCATTGTCGGTTCCAATAATGGTGTGAATGTTTATTTGCGCGATGTGGCTCGTATAGTCGATAATGTGGAAGAACGTTCACAGCGCACCTTCACCAATGGTCAGCAGGGTGCTATTGTGGTCATTCAGAAGCAGAGTGGTGCCAATTCTGTGGAAATATCCAACAAGGTGATGGACATGTTGCCCACTTTGCAGGCTAATCTACCTTCTGACGTGAAGTTGGGCATCATCGTAAACACCTCCGACAACATCTTGCATACCATTGACACCCTTGAGGAGACCATTGCTTACGCCATGCTCTTCGTGGCACTCATCGTGTTCATCTTCTTGGGTAGATGGCGTGCTACGACCATCATCGTCATCACAATCCCGATGTCGTTGATTGCATCGTTCATTTATCTCTATGCGACAGGTGGTTCGTTCAACATGATCTCGCTCTCGTGTCTCTCCATCGCTATTGGTAATGTGGTGGATGATGCTATTGTGGTGCTTGAGAATGTGACCACACATATTGAACGAGGGTCTGATCCCAAGCAGGCGGCTATCCATGCCACCAACGAGGTGGCCATCTCCGTGATCGCTTCCACGCTTACTATGATTGCCGTGTTCTTCCCACTGACGATGGTGACGGGTATGTCAGGTGTGCTCTTCAAACAGTTGGGTTGGATGATGTGTATCATCATGACCATTTCCACGACCAGTGCCTTGTCGTTCACTCCGATGCTTTGTTCCCAGATGCTCCGTTTGCAAAAGAAGCAGAGCAAGCTCTTCAAGAAGGTTTATGGACCGATTGGCAAATCGCTTGACCGTCTCGATGACTGGTATGAGCGTCGCATTAACTGGGCTGTTCGTCATCGTTGGACGATTGTGTCAGCTTGTATCATCCTCTTTGTGGTCAGCTTCGGTGTCGCTTATTTAGTGGGCATCAAGAGTGAGTTCTTCCCAGCCAACGACTCTGGTCGTATTGGTGTGACCCTCCAATTGCCGATAGGTACACGTGTGGAGAAGTCTGAAGAGCTGGCCAAGCAATTGGTTGAGAAGTGGCAGCAACGCTATGGCAAAGATCTGCAGTCATGTAATTTCACCGTAGGTCAGGCTGGAGATGCCAACACTTTTGCTTCGCTCAACGATAACGGTACACACATTATTTCCTACAACATCATGATGGTGCCCTCGAACAAACGTGAGAAGGGACTTGCTCAGATTTGTGATGAGATGCGTGCCGATCTGAAGGAAATTCCAGAACTCGCCAAGTTTATGGTGAACCTCGGTGGTAACCAAGGTGGTCGAGGCATGGGTGGTCAAGCAACGGCAACCTTCGAGATTTATGGCTATGATATGGATGCCACTTATCAGGTTGCAGAACGTATGGCCAACAAGTTCCGTGAGAGTGACATGGCCTCACAGGTCAATATATCCCGTTCCGACTATCAGCCAGAAATCGTGGTTGATTTCGACCGTGATAAGCTCGCTCAGCAAGGCATAGGTCTCTCTACTGCCGCTAATGCTGTACGATCCCTCATTTATGGTTCGGTGATGAGCCGTTACCGTGAGGATGGTGAGGAATACGACATCAAGGTGCGCTATGAACCTACAGCCCGTCGTTCGGTGGAAGACATTGAGAATATGGTCATTTCTAATGCACAGGGGCAGGATGTGCGCATCCGAGACATTGCTAATGTGACGGAAAGTGCCATTCCTCCTACGATTGAGCGTAAAGACCGTCAGCGTATCGTGACTGTCAGCGCTGTGTTGGCCGATGGTTACGCTTTGTCCGATGGTGTGGAGTTGGGTGAATCCTTCTACCCAGACCTCGACATCCCCAGTGGTGTGATTGTGCAGGTGGCAGGTTCGTACGAAGACCAGCAAGACTCTAACCGCGACCTCGGAACCTTGGGAATCCTCATCATCATCCTTGTGTTCATTGTGATGGCAGCGCAGTTTGAGTCACTCACTTACCCCTTCATCATCATCCTCTCAGTGCCTTTTGCTGCATCGGGTATCGTTTGGGCGCTTCTGCTGACAGGCACTACCGTCAACATTATGTCCATGTTGGGAGGTATCATGCTGATTGGTATTGTGGTGAAGAACGGTATCGTGCTCATTGACTACACACAGTTGTTGCGCGAAAGAGGCATCGGACTGATTCGTTCGGCTGTGATGGCAGCTCGTTCACGTCTGCGTCCAATCCTCATGACCACCCTTACCACCATTCTCGGTATGTTGCCAATGGCTACCAGTCATGGTGTGGGTGCAGAGATGTGGCGTCCTCTTGGTATCTCCGTCATTGGTGGTTTGACTATCTCCACTATCCTTACCCTTATTTACGTGCCTTCTATGTTCTGCATCTTCGGAGCTGTTGGCATCAACCGTCAACGTCGCAAGATTAAGGAGAAGCGTGAACTCGCTGCTTATTGGAAGGAGCATAAGGCAGAGGAAATGTTGACAGCAACTCGTGTCAGTGTGATGGAGAAGAAAGCTCAAGATGATATCAACCGTTTTAGAGACGAATAAATAGATGACGAAATGAAAACCGTATTTATAGTATACGATCAAGCACATCAAGAGAATGTGATTGAGGCTTTGAACGATTCCAACATTCGTGGATACTCATTCTTTGAGCAGGTTGGAGGACGCGGCACAAAAGCTGGTGACCCTCACCTTGGCTCCCACGCCTGGCCGTCCATGAATAGTGCCATCATCACCATCATCGAAGACGAGAAGGTCGAGCCTCTGCTCCGACGCCTCAAGCAGTTAGATGAGGACAACTCCATGCTGGGACTGCGCGCCTTTGTATGGAACTGTGAACAAAGTATCTAAAACAAAAGAACTGATCATAAAAGTAGAGGATGTGTCTTCAAAAAAGGCGCATCCTTTGTTATATGCTCCAACCGATGCCGAATCTATTCCCTGCATCGGAGAAGAATTTAGTTGCGGATTTTAGGATTAAGTGAGAATCTCGTCATGGATAGGTCGCATGCTGAACTCACAACCGCAG
>JBGUMY010000198.1:0-3107 GCA_045117095.1 Bacteroidaceae bacterium
ACTGACGGCATCATCCTGAAGAGTGGCGAACTCCTCACCAAAGGTGATGTGCAGAGTGTGCTGAATGGCAAGCGCATGGTCTTCAACCAACCCATTCTGGAGAAGATTCTCCAGCGTTTCCGCAGGTCTGTCCTCAATGAATCTATGCGTCAGGAGGCTTTCCTCGACTATGACATTGATGAGTATGATGAGCGTTTCCTCCGCCATTTGGCATTGGGCTACACCAAGGACATGATTTCCAACTTGCGTGGCATGCCCTTTGGGGTCAAGTCCATCGAGAAGCGCCAGAACGATCTCACCAACCGTCTCTTTGGCGAAGACCACGAACCAGTCAATGCCACACGCCTGGTGACGAAGGCCATCGAGTTGCGCATCCTCGATATCGACAATCTCGAACCCGACGATGAGTAAACGTCTCTTGGGGTTCGCCAAGTGCATGGGCTGGCCATGAAGTACAAAGACTACATCCGACGCATCCTGAAATGCTACTTCTGGGGTATGGTGGCTGCGCTCTTTCTCCTGCTTTTCGCCTCATGGGTGGCGAGCATTTATGTGGAAGGAGTGGAGGGCTTGCTGACGCCTCGTGGCATCCGATGGATGTGTGTCAACATCATTCCCAACTTCGCCTCTGCCCATCTGGCAAAGATGCTGTTGGGACTGATGGCCATCAGCGTGCTGCGTGAGTCAGGCATCATTGCCACCTTGCGTGGACACATCTCGATGAAGCAGAAGCGTGCCCTGCAAATCACGGGCATCACTGTCCTCATTGTCCTGTGTCTCTTTTCTTTGCTGTTGTTCTTGCCCAATGCCATTCTCCTCAGCGCATTCGGCACTTTCCAAAACTCTGCTTTCTTAAAAGGATTGGATGGCCTCATCATGTGTCTGGTCATCCTCATTGGCAACGTCTATGGCTACACTTCTGGACGTTTCCTTACCATACATGACTTCGTGCATGGCCATGTGTCCATCTTTTCAACCTTGGCGAACTTCTTTGTCCTCCTCTTTTTTGCCAGTCAATTGATAGGGTGCATCGAGTTCACGGGCATTCTCCCTTTGTTGGGCGATGATGGTACGATGCTTTATTGGTTGCGAGGGATTCTTTACAATGTCCCCATGCTGCTCTACATCCTCTTGGCATTGTAGGCGCAGAACGCTTTGATGCCACAGTCAGCACACTGAGGTCGTTGGCTCTTGCACACATATCGACCATGCAGAATCAACCAGTGGTGTGCCCGTGGGATGTGTTCTGAGGGGATGTTCTTCACCAATTCCATTTCCACAGCATAGGGGGTGGTGCATTTCTCCGATACCAGTCCAATCCTGTGGCTCACACGAAACACATGCGTGTCCACAGCCATCCTCGCCTCGTTGAACGCCACGCTCAACATCACATTCGCGGTCTTTCGACCCACGCCAGGCAAGGCCACCAACTCATCAAAGTTGCTGGGCACCTCACCTCCATGCTTTTCCATCAGTCGCTTCGCCATCTGCACCAGATGCTCTGCCTTGCTGTTCGGATAACTCACCGACTTCACATACGTCAGCACCTCCTCCTGTGTCGCCTCCGACATCTTCAAGGGAGTGGGGTAGACCTCAAACAGAGCGGGTGTCACCATGTTTACACGCTTGTCCGTGCATTGAGCCGACAACATCACGGCACAAAGCAACTGAAACGGGTTCTCGTAGTGCAACTCTGTATTCGCCTCAGGCATTGCCTCCTGAAAATAAGCGATGAATCGAGCGTATCGTTCTTTCTTGGTCATATTTTTCCTTCGGCGGCTTGCCGCAACTTCAAAATAAAAAATTTGCTATCGCAAGTGTCGGTCAGTTGTTGACCCTCGCGGTAGCAAATTTTCATTTTTCGTTTTTACGTTTAACGTTATTCAGCAGCTACTGGTTCGATAGATACCGTGCTGCGGTTCTCACGACCGCGCTTGAACACAACCACGCCATCTGTCAATGCGTACAATGTGTCATCCTTACCGATACCTACATTCTTGCCTGGGTGGTGCTTTGTACCACGCTGACGAACGATGATGTTGCCAGCCTTCACTACTTCGCCACCGAAGTGCTTCAAACCGAGTCGTTTAGAGTGTGACTCACGGCCGTTCTTAGTACTACCTACACCTTTTTTATGTGCCATGTTAAAATACTGTCTTAATTGATTAGATGAATAAATCTGTTAGTGTTACCAGAGGGGGTTATGCCACAACTGACTTAACGAGCACCTGAGTGAACTGCTCTCTGTGACCTCTCAGCTTGCGATAGCCCTTACGACGACGCTTGTGGAACACGAGCACCTTGTCGCCCTTGATGAGTGGATCTACCACTTCGAGAACCACCTTTGCGCCCTCTACAGTAGGAGTACCAACTTTCACTACACCGTCGTTGTCTGCCAACAACACTTTCTCAATCTCAACAGTCTGGCCGTTTTCCACATTCTGCATGTGGTGAACGTAGAGCTTCTTGCCCTCTTCAACCTTGAACTGCTGACCCTGAATTTCTGCAATTACGTACATTTGTTTTTGAATTGTTTAGGGTTCCATCGGGAGGCGGAGCGACACTATATATAATAATATGTGTACCCACTTGTTCGAGCCTTTCCGACATAAATCGGCTGCAAAGGTACTACTTTTCTACCGACTGACCAAACATTTTGTCAAAAAATATACCGTAAATGATATATTGGGGCTTACTTCTTGAAGAAATCGAAGAAGAAGAACACGGCTGCATAGCGTACAGGCACTCCCTTCGCATAGCCGATGGTGGAATTGCTGCCATTTCTCACCGTTCCGTCCGACTCAATCTTTCCGATGGTGGAATTGCTGCCATTTCTTACCGTTCCGTTACTTTCCACCTTTCCGATGCTGGAGTTGTTGGCGTTACGGATTGTGCCGTCAGACTCAATCTTGCCGATGGTGGAGTTGCTACTGTTGCGGATGGTTCCATCGCGTTCAATCTTTCCGATGGTGGAATTGCTGGAGTTTCTTACTGTACCGTCTGACTCAATCTTACCGATGAATGAGTTGTTGGCGTTTCTTAAATCCTGGGCATTTGCTGCCAATGTGGCAAAAATCAATGCCAAACACATTAAAATCTTTTTCATA
>JBGUMY010000199.1:0-6620 GCA_045117095.1 Bacteroidaceae bacterium
CTCCTGTCTTTATTTGTTAACAGGAGAGAAATCAACAAACGCAAATTACTTTAATGATAAAGAATTTTAATGAAGACAAGATATGTGATGTTGTCATTGTTGTGTTATGCCACATCGGTGACGGCACAAAATAGGCTGGACACATGTGGTGTGCAGCATGAGAAGGATTCGGCAGATGTGTTCTACCAACATCTGCAGTTGAACGAAGTGATGGTGACGGGTGTGACAGGCGACACGAAGCTGAAGCACTCGACAGCTCCCATCTCTGTGGTGACAGGCAAGGAACTCCGTGAGACAACCTCGACCAACATCATCGATGCGGTGGCAAAACAGCCAGGCATGGCACAGATCACGACAGGTGGAGGCATCTCAAAGCCCATCATCCGAGGATTGGGTTACAACCGCATCATCGTGATGAACGAGGGAGTGCGGCAGGAAGGTCAGCAATGGGGCGATGAGCATGGTGTGGAAATTGACGGTCAGAACGTGGGGTCGGTGGAGATTCTGAAAGGGCCTGCCTCGCTGATGTACGGTTCGGATGCGATGGCAGGTGTGCTGATTCTGCATGGGACACCATCGCCATTGGACGGGGAAGTGAGAGCCAATGTGAGCACGGAGTACCAGACGAACAACGGGTTGTTTGCCTATTCGCTGAATGCAGCAGGCAATCATGGTGGTTTTGTTTGGGACGGACGTTTCTCGGACAAGATGGCACACGCCTATCAAAATAAGTATGACGGCTATGTGCCTGGTTCGCAGTTCAGGGAAAGGGATGGAAGACTGATGTTGGGACTGGAGAAGCATTGGGGACACTCACGACTGACGTGGACGTGTTACCACTTGACCCCCAGCATCATAGAAGGTGAGCGTGATGAGGAAACAGGCGACCTGGAATGGGCGACCAACAACCATAAGACGTATCGGAAGACTCTGCCTTTCCAGCAGGTGAAGCACTATAAAGCGGTGTGGGACAATGCCATCAACCTGACCAAAGGCAACTTGAAGGCTGTGGTAGGTTATCAGCAGAACCGCCGACAGGAGTTTGAAGATTCTATGGATGACTATGAAGTGTACTTCAAGTTGCACACGGTGACCTACGATGTGAGGTATCTGACGCATGAATTTGATGGATGGAAGTTGGCGGCTGGTGTGAACGGCATGTGGCAGAAGTCGCAGAACTTGGGTGAGGAGGCGCTGATTCCTGAATATCGGTTGTTCGACTTTGGCGGTTATGCCACTGTGAGCAAGGAATGGGAGCGATGGACGCTGAACGGAGGTGTACGTTATGATAATCGCTATTTGAAACATGATGTGTCTGACCATTTCGATGGGGTGACTGGTAGTGTGGGTGCTGTGTGGAATGCTGATGAGCATTGGAATGTGAGGATGAACCTAGCCAGAGGTTTCCGTGCACCCAACATGAGTGAGTTAGGAGCTGACGGCGTGCATGAGGGAACGGTGCGGTATGAGCTGGGCAATGCTCACCTGAAATCGGAATTCAGTTGGCAGGCAGACCTTGGGGTGGATTTCAATTCACACTATGTGTCGGCTCAAGCAGCACTCTTTGCCAATCGAATCAGCAACTACATCTTCACAAAGCGCATTGATGTGGTGATGGAAGAGGGATACAACACCTATGAATACACGCAGGGGGATGCCCGACTGTTAGGATTTGAGGTGGGAGTGGATGTACACCCGATGCACCGTCTGCATTTTGGCAACACCTTCTCCTACGTGGATGCCCGACAGTTGAATCAGCCAGAGGAGACGCGTTATCTGCCCTTTACGCCAGCACCACGTTGGACATCGGAGGTAAAGTATGAGCTGACCCATCATGGCAAGGTGCTGAACAATGCTTATGTGGCGGTAGGACTGGAGTGCTATCTGCGCCAAAACCACTACTACAAGGCAGAACAGACAGAGACGGCCACACCCAGTTACACGCTCCTGAACCTCTCGGCAGGTACGGATCTGATGATTCGCAAGAAGAAGGTGGCAGAGTTGTATCTGACAGCTGAAAACCTCCTGAACCGTGCCTATCAAAACCATCTGAGCCGTCTGAAATATACGGACATCAATGTGGCAACAGGACGTATGGGTGTGTACAACATGGGCAGAAATGTGGTGATGAAGTTGGTGGTACCACTCACATGGGATTCTTTGAAAGGAAAATAAAAGGAAGGTTCTCAACTCTTCACTCTTTCTTAAAAGTTCTTCATTCTTTCTTAACTCTTAATTCTTAACTCTTAATTAAAGAAAACTCTTAATTCATATAAGAATATGGCAAATTTTATTGAAAAAACTTTGGAACCTGGTGAGCAGGTTGTCTTCAAGGGAAGACTGCATTGGTCATACAATTTCCGTTACACAGCATGGGGCATTCTGCTCATCCTGCTGGGTGTGGCAGACATGACCTATATCGCTTATACTCATTACAATGGGTTCAACAACAACACCTTGGCACTCTTCTGTGCAGGTGTTATCTTGAGTGTGATTGGCATTGGCCTGATTGGTTTTGGCTACTTCATCCGCAACCGTACGGAGTTCGCCATCACCGATCATCGCTTCATCCAGAAGGATGGTATCTTCGACATCAAGATGACGGAGATTCCGCTTTTTAAGGTGGAGACGGTGAATTTCTACCAGACGTTCTTCGAGCGGATGCTGAAGACAGGCGCCATCGAACTGGTGGGCAGTGGCGGCACATCCCATCGTGTGGAGTTCGTGCAACACCCTTACCAGGTAAGAAATATCATCGCCACCTACATGAAGAAGGAACGGAATCAGGAGGAAGCATAACAAAGGAACGGGGAACCTTCTGCTGGAAGATTCCCCGTTCGTATGATTGAGATGGATGTCTCTCTGATTAGTGGCGTCTGTGGTGACGTGGGAAGAAGCGATGCTTGCTGCTGGAAACAGACTTCATGTCTTGACCCACTTGATAGTCGATGGCATTAGGAGTAGTGACAATGACTTCCACAGCGCTATTGGATTGTTCGAGCGATTCGAGGTCGCGGGCAGAGAGGTTCAGCACGCCGTCCTTCACTTTCCATGCTACAGCTGTTGCGAGTTCTGGATTACGAGACACCACGTTTACAGAGTATTCTCTGCCAGGGACGATGACGAGATGTACGGGCGCATTCACTTTCACTGAGGAGAAAGCAGTGGTTTCCACTTTTTTTGCGTTTGCACTGAGTGCGATGATTGCTACGAGAGCGATTGTGATGATCTTTTTCATAATTGTGTAGTTTTGGTTATTTATTAATTATTGTATTTATGAGTTTCTCGTTGTTTTGAGTTGTCACTTTTTTTGTTGACGATGCAAAGTTACGGACTATTGAGGGGGAAATCAAGATGAAATTCCCCAAACGGTAGGGGATTTCCTATAACAGATTTAGGGAAGGGGAATTAAACCTTTTATAATGTCCTGAATTACATCTGCTTGGATGGTAGGAAAATGCCTCTCGAAGGAGGAAAATGTGAAAAGAAAAAAAATAAAAAATTAGAAAAAAAGTTATGCATAGGATAGGATTACTCTCTGATACACACGGATTCTGGGACGCTCGGTATGAGAAGTACCTGAAAGAGTGTGACGAGATTTGGCATGCAGGAGATATCGGCTCGATGGAGGTGGCCGACAAGTTGGAGGCAATCGCTCCGCTACGTGCTGTGTATGGAAATATTGATAACTACGATATGCGACTGAGGTTTCCAGAGGTGTACAGATGGAAGTGTGAGGAAGTGGAGGTACTGATGAAGCATATCGGTGGCTATCCAGGTCGGTATGATGCCAGCATCCGAAAGGCCATCTATGCAAAACCTCCCAAACTCTTCATCTCAGGACACTCCCACTTGCTAAAGGTGGAAAACGATGCTCAGTTGCATCTCTTGCACATCAATCCTGGCGCAGCTGGAAGGTCGGGCTTCCAGCCAGTCAGGACCTTAGTACGGTTCACCATCGATGGTCATGAAATAAAAGACTTGGAGGTGATTGAATTGGACGACTCGCCCACATTCTTCTCCAATCTGCGTTAGGACGGTTGTGGCTTGATGCCGACTTGTGTCAAGCCACACGTTTCAGAAGTGTACAGAGGATGTTGTAGCGTCCCCACCAACTGTCATCTTGATAGTACTTGATGGTGGAACCCAAACAGGTGAAGATTCTCTCGATGGAAATCTTTTCGCTGCAACGATATGGACCAGGCTTTTGGTCGTTCTCCCAGATGATTTCTGGTTCAGAAATCATGTGCTCCTCCACCACGTAGGTGAATCCACGAGCCACGAATCGGTGACAAGCATGATCCACATAAGGGAGTTTGAGCGCCATCTTGATCTTGGGGCACAGGGTTTCAACACTCGAACGGGCAGAAGCCACGATTGTAGCCTCATCGCCATTCTTCAGATTTTCGATTCGGATTACGTACTGCATATTCAAAACAATTACATGAATAAATAATGAAACAATCTCGAAATTGACCACAGCATGTAGCGGTTGATTGTAACAAAATGTCAAAGAACACATCGGTGGCTGTCCTCCCTGTCAAGAAGACAGTTTGGGCAATGGCAAACACGCAATTACACTCAGGATTACTGCAACGCTAATGCGTGTTGCTTCGTCCTAAGCGTCCCCTGTTGGGAGTCATTTGCGATTTGTCTACGAATGTGTTCATTTGAAAATGTAAATGTTTTAAGTTTGAATATGCCAATGGACTTACTTCGTCCCAAAGTGCCGCAAAGGTAAGGCGAGTTGTGCAATGAAATGATAGGAAAATCCCTAATCTTTGAGGGATTTCACGATTTTTTCTTTTTCTAAAGACGAATACGTTGTACCATGCAGTTGTCAACGATACGACATATTTTGAGACTAGGGTACATTCGCTCAAAATTTCCCAAAAACGAATTCAGAATCTTCAAAAAAAGGGAATGGGAGTTTCTCGTAATCTAACTGGTAGTTTCTCGGTAAGAAACCACCCTTTTCATTACGACTAACTATCCGCTTGTTACTTTGGCTCTATAAAACAAACCTTTTGGGGGTGATTAAACCGATTAACCAGATCCCAGAGCCGCTTGTGGCTCAACAATCTTCTTTTCTCTCACAGATGGGATAGCACAGATTCTTGTAGCCTACTGCAGAACTATTTTCTTCCGAGTCCTTGTAAACGGTAGTCCCAGTGAGCTTGCCATTACCACTTCGGAGTCCAAAACCATCTTCATTTCGTGAATAATTTTACAAAAGTTCAACGATGATTAAAAAAACTAAACGGAAATGGGAGAGGAATGGGAGCAGACCCTGCGCGCGATGGGAGAAGCCTCGTCTAACTCAAACCCGGTACAAAGGTACGGCAGAGTGCAAGCATTCCCCCTGTATATATAGTGTTCCCCGTTGAAAACGCTCTTCAAACGACTATCGACTTTTAGACTCGAAAAAACGGGATTTCCGTTAAAGGACGTTAAAACCCATTAAGAGCCTTTAACGTTATTCCGTTTTTTAGTATGCTTCGCACATTTTCGAAATAAGTCAACAAAAAGCGTATATTATCCACTAAACTGAATATGAAATACGGCAATGGTTGGGGAGAAAAGAAACTGAGACATTGTCTCCGCGCTGCGTATACTTTTTCTGAGGAGGAAATAGTCTCCGCAACGCAGAGACAATTAACATGGACTCATCTGAAAACCTTGATGTATATAAAAGATCCATTAGCCCGCCAGTTTTATGGTGAGATGATCCGGTTTGAACATTGGGATACAAGGACTTTGGCTGACAAAATAGACAAGCAACTCTATGAACGGACTGCTATCAGTCGTAAGCCAGAGGAACTGATAAAGAAGGAATTGGAACAGGTGAAGCAATCCAACGAATTGCTACCAGACTTGGTTTTCCGTAGCAGTTACTTCTTGGACATGCTGGGATTACCAGATGTTTTCTCTGAAAGCGATTTAGAAGCAACTATCCTTACTCAAATACAGCAGTTCATTAAAGAATTGGGTTCCGATTTTGCTTTTTTAGATCGTCAAAAGCGAATCACTGTAGATGCTGTTGATTATTACATCGATCTTCTTTTCTTCCATAGAGGATTGAGGCGGCTCGTAGCCATTGACCTCAAATTAGGAAAGTTCAGACCTGAGTACGAGGGTCAGATGTTACTGTATCTCCGCTATCTGAACAAAAACGAACGAAAAGAGGGAGAGGAAAGTCCCATTGGCCTGATTCTCTGTTCAGAGGGCAACACAGAGCACATCGAATACCTGATGCTCGATGAGGATAGCCCCATTAAAGTGGCTCAGTACTATACCAAGTTGCCTGACAAGAAGCTTCTGTCAGAGAAATTGCAGAGAGCCATTGCTATAGCAAAAGAGCACTATGCAGAAAAACAAGTAGATGAAAAAGATAAAACTCTCATTACAGATGAGACAAGTTAAAGTAATAAACGAACCTTTAGAAATCTCTTCGGAATCAACAAATTGTGATAATCCCATAGGTTTGAGGTCACAATTTGTTACCTCAAACAAGGGACGTGGCTCAAATAAATATTCACCCATAAAACTCAAGACTTATAAGATAAGGACATAAATCCAAATCAGTTATTAGAGATTTGGGCTAAACAAGTTTTCTCGAA
>JBGUMY010000200.1:0-3766 GCA_045117095.1 Bacteroidaceae bacterium
GGTATGGGCAGCAACGGACTCACCTCTGCCCGTCATGATGTGTTTGCAAAGTACCTCGCCGAGAAATATCCTGAGTCTTTCGACAAGGCAGTACCTGACGAACTCGTCTATTCTGGTTCCTACAAACTGACCGATCCTGTGGAGGGTGCTCCTATCAACGCAGGCAAACTCGTCCTCTCCCCCACTCGCACCTACGCCCCAGTCGTGAAGAAATTGCTGGATGAGATGAGAAAGGACATTCATGGGATGGTACATTGCACAGGTGGCGCACAGACGAAAGTGTTGCATTTTGTGGGCGACAACTGCCGCGTCATCAAGGACAATATGTTCCCCGTTCCTCCACTCTTCAAGGCGATAGCCAAAGAGTCTGGCACCGATTGGGCAGAGATGTACAAAGTGTTCAATATGGGTCATCGTTTAGAGGTCTATCTGGCTCCTGAAAACGCAGAAAAAGTCATTGCCATCAGCAAGTCCTTCAACATTGATGCTCAGATTGTTGGACACATCGAAGAGGGCAAGAAATCACTCACCATCAAGTCTGAATTTGGAGAATTTAATTACTAATGGAAATACTCGAAAAATTGGAAGGGTTAGTGCCTCGATTTGAGGAGGTGTCGACCCTCATCACCGACCCCAATGTCATTGCCGACCAAAAGCGTTACGTGCAACTGACCAAGGAATACAAGAACCTGGAGGACATCATGAAAGCCCGTCAGGAATACATCAATGCCGTCAAGGGTTTGGAAGAGGCAAAGGAGATGCTCACCTTGGAGGATGACCCAGAGATGAAGGAGATGGCACGTGAGGAGATTGCTGTGAACGAGAAGCGCATCCCCGAACTGGAGGAGGAAATCAAACTCCTGCTCATCCCTGCCGACCCAGAGGATAGCAAGAATGTGACGCTCGAAATTCGTGGTGGAACAGGAGGTGACGAGGCTGCTCTCTTTGCTGGCGACCTCTTCCGCATGTACACTAAATACTGCGAAATCAAAGGTTGGCATCTCACCATTTCTTCCTTCTCTGAAGGCGCTGTGGGTGGCTACAAGGAAATCATCGCCAACGTGACAGGCGAGAACGTCTACGGCACAATGAAGTATGAGTCAGGTGTGCATCGTGTACAGCGTGTGCCTGTTACAGAAACCCAAGGACGTGTGCATACTTCTGCTGCCACAGTGGCTGTATTGCCTGAGGCTGAAGCCTTTGATGTGCAGATCAATGAGGGTGAAATCAAGTGGGACACCTTCCGCAGTTCAGGTGCTGGTGGCCAGAACGTGAACAAGGTGGAGTCTGGTGTTCGTGCCCGTTATATGTGGACAAACCCCAATACAGGCGAGAAAGAGGAAATCCTCGTGGAGTGTACAGAGACACGTGACCAGCCCAAAAACAAGGAACGTGCGTTGGCTCGTCTGCGTACTTATATCTACGACCGTGAGCATCAGAAGTACATCGATGACATCGCTTCACGTCGCAAGACCCTTGTCTCCACAGGTGACCGTTCTGCCAAAATTCGCACCTACAACTATCCGCAAGGCCGCATCACCGACCATCGCATCAACTACACCATCTACAACCTCGCTGCTTTCATGGATGGCGACATCCAAGACTGCATCGACCACCTGATTGTGGCTGAAAATGCAGAACGCCTCAAGGAAGCTGAATTATAATGTGGTTAGCGTGTAGAGTTTAGGGATTAGCGTGTAGCGTATATGAAACTATCCAGTGCCCCACAAGCCATCATCAACGCTTTGCAGAATTGCGTCAAGCGTTTCCCTGTAGCTGTTGCTTTTATCACGGCTTTGACACTTTTCCTCATCTTCAATATTGTGAATGAAGGAGAGGCACTCAGTGAAAAAGCGATTGGCACCACCATCTACTACTTGTCGGTGGGGTATCTGCTGTCGCTCACGTTACGGCTATGGGCAGAGGATGGCCGAAAGCAACGTACAGTGCTGATTATCAACATCGTGTCACATCTCATGCTGTTGGCTGATGCGCTTTACATTTACCACACAATTGACGACACGAATAAGCCCTACTGGGAACTCTACGTGGCTCATGTTGCCACCATTTTCTCCCTATGGCTTTCGCTGTTCTTCCTCTCGTTTTTCAAAGAGAAAGACAACATTGCTTCGTGGAACTTCACCAAAAATCTCATCCTCAATTTCGTCATTTGCTATTTCATTGGGAATGTGCTGGCCGGAGGCTTCATGTTGCTGCTGACATCATTCAACTTCCTATTCAACATCGACCTTGGGGATAAATGGATGCTCATCGCGGAAACCCTCATAGGACTGCTGTTGCCAACACTCCTTTTCCTCGGACGCATTCCTCAGGGCGAGCAGAAGTTCGACAGAAAGCCTGTCGATTCCAACTTCCTCAATGCAGTCATACGCTATCTGTTTCTGGCGTTGGAAGGGTTGTACATCATCGTCTTATATATCTATGCCGCACTCATTCTTATTTGCTGGGAACTGCCCAACGGCAAGGTATCGATGTTGGTCGTGGTATCAATGGCAGGACTTTTCCTCATTGAATTTGGGCTCTATCCTGTCAGAAAAGCACAAGACAGAAGGGCTGACAACCTCATTGCCCGCTATCTGCCTGTAGCGATACTGCCCTTGCTTCTGCTCATGACGGTCGGCATCATACGCCGTTTCAGCGACTACGGCATCACCATCAGCCGCCTCTACCTCATCACCCTCAACATATGGTTCTATTTCGTCTGCATCACACTCTTTCTGACGAAAGCACGACGCATCAACTGGATCACTATCTCATTCGCCCTCATCTTCCTGCTCACATCGGCTTTCCCCATCAATTATTTCAGCATCACACGTATGTATATGAGTAGCCACATCAAGAAAGTCTTGTATAGCACCGATTTGATTCAAAAACAAAAACTTCCCCTCACCGCAAATCAATACAAGCATATTCTCCATGTTCTCACCAAGGACGAGGCCATCCAACTGAATGACCAATTGAGATACCTCCAAGAGTACTATGGTGATCGCTACACAGAACCATTCGTCAAAGACACCGTTCACGTTTCTTTCTATCACTCTTTATATTTTGAAGAAAAATCCAAGGATGACGGATATGACAGATTTTATATTGGCAATTCCTGCGAGAACTACGCCATAGACATACCCGTAGGATGCAAGAGGATGATCAAAGTTTACACACCCACCGTCATTGTCCCCCCCAATCAGAACATTGTCAAGCTTGTCCCTGAATATGAAGGAGAAGCCATCGACACCATTTTTGTCAATCTCAACACGCTTCGCGCTCACCGTGATTCCATGCCTGCCCCCATCCAGATACCTTGTGCCTCGGACAAGAGTTTCTATTTTGCCACAAGATTCAGCATCAGTCCACTTCACGACGGAAAGACAGACGCACACACAGGCACAATGGTTGACGTCACGGGTTTCATGATACAGAAATAATCATTAAAAACATATATTCTTATGACACGTCAAGAACTTATCAATCAGATTTTCACCAAGAAGACCTTCCTGTGTGTGGGTCTCGACACCGACATCAAAAAAATACCAGAACACCTGCTGAAGGAGGAAGACCCCATCTTCGCTTTCAATCAGGCAATTATTGATGCCACAGCCCCTTATTGTGTGGCATATAAGCCCAACCTTGCTTTCTATGAAAGCATGGGTGTGAAGGGCTGGATTTCGTTCGAGAAGACCATCGACTATCTCAACGAGAACTATCCCGACCACTTCATCATCGCAGACGCCAAGCGAGGTGACAT
>JBGUMY010000201.1:0-10111 GCA_045117095.1 Bacteroidaceae bacterium
GCTGTGGACTCTGCAGGCCTCGACTATAATCTTACGTCCCTTGCCAAGGCTGGCATTGGTGGCGTGGAGATTACCCCTATCTATGGAGTGCAGGGAAACGATGCCAACGACATTTCTTACCTTTCTCCCCTATGGATGCGAATGCTGAAATACGTGGAGGAACGTGGGGCGGCGTTAGGCATCGAGACGAACATGGCTACTGGCACAGGTTGGCCGTTCGGCGGCCCATTGGTGACGGAGGACGATGCGGCAAAGCGGATTGAATTTGAGTCTCCGCTCTCTCCCGATGGATCCGTGGGTTCACCAGTTCGCGAGGCTGGGATGGCTCACATCAGTCTGACTAAGCAAAAGGTGAAGCGGGCGGCTCCAGGTGGCGAGGGCTATGTGATTGACCATTTCGACCATGATGCCGTGGCACATTATCTGGCACGTTTTGACACCGCTTTTGCCAATCAGCAAGTGACGTTTCCTCGTGTCATGTTCAATGATTCCTACGAGGTGTACGGAGCTGACTGGACACCGACATTATATAAGGAGTTTGAAACTCGGCGCGGCTACGATTTGCGTCCGTTCACCTACATCCTCGCCAAGAAGGATTCCATTCGTACCGAGGCAGATCGTCGAATTGTGAGCGACTACCGAGAGACGCTCGGAGACCTGCTCCTCGAGAACTTTACCACCCAATGGACGGATTGGGCGCATCGCCATGGAGCCATGACTCGCAACCAAGCGCACGGTAGTCCTGCCAATCTGCTCGACATTTATGCCGCCGTCGATATTCCCGAATGTGAGGGTTTTGGACTTAGTGACTTCGGCATCCGTGGACTTCGTCGCGACGCTGGATTCACCAAGAAGAATGATTCTGACATTTCCATGCTCAAATATGCTTCATCGGCTGCTCACATTTCAGGTAAGAAATATACATCGAGCGAGACCTTCACATGGCTGACGGAGCATTTCCGTACCTCCTTGTCACAGTGCAAACCCGACCTCGACCTCATGTTCGTTGCAGGTGTCAACCATGTTGTTTTCCATGGATCTTGCTACTCTCCTGCTGATGCCGAGTGGCCAGGCTGGCGATTCTATGCTTCTGTCGATATGACGCCCAATAACAATTGGTGGTCGGCCATGCCTGCCTTCTCCGCCTATATCCAGCGCTGCCAGTCGTTCCTTCAGTGGGGAGAACCCGACAACGATGTGCTCGTCTATTTGCCTTACTATGACATGCTCTTCGACCAGCCTGGCACGGTTGCGCTCTTCGACATTCATTCTATGGACAAGCGTGCTCCCAAGTTTATCGAAGCAGTGCAGACCATCATCCGCAGCGGTTATGATGTCGATTATATTTCCGACCGATATCTTATGCGAATCGACTCTACATCTTCCTATGCCGCAGTCCTTGTGCCCGATGTTCGCTTCATGCCTGCGGCGACGCTCAGACGGCTTATGGACATCGCTGCCCAAGGTGGTCAAGTCGTGTTCGTCGGCTCGTTCCCTCAGTCCGTACCTGGATATGGCAAGGAGGAGGAGCGCCGAGTCTTTGCCGAACTCATGACCGAACTTCAGAGCCGCGTCACTTTCCATCCTGACCAGGCCATGGCGACGCGCTGGGGCAAGGGCTCCATCATTACCACGCCCCACTATGCCGATGGACTTCAGTTCACTGCGGCGTTGCCTGAGCCCATGCGAATTGAGGAAGGACTCAGTTGCATTCGCCGCAAGAATCCCACGGGCTATCACTATTTCGTTTCCAATCTCCAAGGGAAAGATATTGATGCCTACATTGCACTGGGCGTTCAGGCCAAGAGCATCCTGTTCTACCATCCGATGAACGGACATATTTCTCAGGCCAAGACCGACACGAAGGGTAGGGTACGCTTCCAGCTGAAGAGTGGCGAGAGCATCATCCTCCGCACATTCACGCAGGAATTGACCGCATCCATTCCTCCCCACCGATACCTCAAGTCGCTCAATAACGTTTCCCTGCCCATCGAGAACTGGACCCTCACCTTCCGCGATGCCGCTCCCGTGCCTATCCAGAAAACCTACCAGATCCCTGGCACAGCCAAGGCATGGACAACCCTCGGCGACAGCATCCTCAACACCACTATGGCAACGGGCATCTACACCGCCACCGTCCGAATCCCCAAGGGGCAGTGGACACCCGACATGGCCTATTTGCTTGACCTCGGTGATGTTCGCGAGACTGCCCATGTCTTTGTCAACGGACAGGATGCCGGTGTTCTCTTCGCTGTGCCCTACCAACTTGATATCACATCCTTCCTCAAGCCCGATACTGACAATGTCCTCCGTATCGAGGTGGCCAACCTTCCCGCCAATCGTATTGCGCAACTCGACCGTGAGGGCATCGTTTGGCGTCGCTTCAAGGAGATTAACGTTGTCGATCTCAACTACAAAAAGACTCTCTATGACCGTTGGGACATTGTCCCCTCTGGTCTCAACAGTCCCGTCCGCCTCATTCCCTGCAACGTGGAGTGAGTATCAAAGAGTCTAAGAAAGTCAAATCAACTTTTTATGCACTTTATGCAAAAAAATCTTGCATAAAGTGCTTGTTATATGCAAGAAATGTTGTAACTTTGCAGCCGATTTGTGAATAAATATGCAAAATGACTGCAAGACAATCAAGACTCGACATCATCAAAGCCATCATCCAGGCACAGGAAATTGGTAGTCAGGAGGAATTGGCGCAGGCTCTCTCGAAGGAGGGGGTGAACATGACGCAGGCCACCCTGTCGAGAGACCTGAAACTGCTGAAGGTGGTGAAGGGGTTCTCTCCGAAGGGACGTTCCATCTATATGCTGTCCGAGAATCCCTACTACCGCAGGGTGAGGGAACATCGGCAGGAGGGAACCGCCATTCAGAATGGCTTCATGTCGGTGAGATTTTCGGGCCAGTTGGCGGTCATCAAATGCCGACCGGGGTATGCTAGCGGATTGGCGAGCGACATCGACAACGCTCACTTCCATGAGGTGATTGGCACCATTGCCGGCGACGACACTATCTTTCTGGCGTTGGAGGAGGGTTTCAACAAGGACACGCTCGAGGCGAATCTCCGAACTATCGTGCCAGTGTATCCGGGAAGTCATGTGTAATTTACGATTTGACATTTACCATTTACGATTTGCCATGTGGTGCGGAGGTAAATCGTAAAATTGTCAAATCATCAAATAAACTGTAAATTGTAAATACTAAGATGATATACGAAGACGGAATCAAGGTGATTGTAGCCGATGCAAGTCACGAGAAGTATGTGGACTTGATCATCAATACAATACGCGAGGCAGCAAAGAAACGTGGCACGGGTATTGCTGAGCGTACACATGAGTATGTAGCCACGAAGATGAAGGAGGGCAAGGCGGTGCTGGCGCTCGATCCCAGCTTGCAGACGGAACTGGGCGACACGTTTGTGGGCTTCAGCTACATCGAGACTTGGGGCAACAAGTCGTATGTGACCACGTCGGGACTGATTGTGCATCCCGACTACCAGGGCCGCAACATCGCCAAGCGCATCAAGGATCATACCTTTACGTTGGCACGTGTACGTTGGCCTCACGCCAAGATTTTCTCCCTTACCAGCGGCGATGCGGTGATGAAGATGAACACGGCTCTGGGCTATGTGCCAGTAAGTTTCAAGCAACTGACGGACGATGATGCCTTCTGGAGAGGCTGCCGCGGCTGTGTGAACCACCCTATCCTCGAAATGAAGGAGCGCAAGTTCTGTATCTGCACAGGCATGCTGTATGACCCTGCACAGCATCATGGTGAGCCCACCCCTGTGGAGATCTTTCAGGAAATCATGAAGGAGATGGTACAGAGAGGGCTGATGTGAAAAGTTGAGAAATAAAAGTTGAAAGTGAAAAAATAAAAATGATATATTTATGGAAAAGAAAAAGGTTGTCGTTGCCTTCAGCGGCGGTCTGGACACATCCTATACGGTGATGTATCTGGCAAAAGAGAAAGGTTATGAAGTGTATGCCGCATGTGCCAATACTGGTGGCTTCTCAGCAGAACAGTTAAAGACGAACGAGGAGAATGCCTACAAATTGGGCGCTACCAAGTATGTGACGCTCGACGTGACACAGGAGTATTACACGAAGTCGCTCAAATATATGGTGTTTGGCAATGTGCTGAGAAACAACTGCTATCCCATCTCTGTATCCTCTGAACGTATCTTTCAGGCATTGGCGATTGCCCGCTATGCGAAAGAAATCGGTGCCAGCGCCATTGCTCACGGCTCGACTGGTGCGGGTAACGACCAAATCCGTTTCGACATGACATTCCTTGTGATGGCTCCTGGTGTGGAAATCATTACCTTGACTCGTGACGGCAACCTGAGCCGTCAGGAAGAGATTGACTACCTGAACAAGAACGGTTTCGCAGCCGACTTTGCGAAGCTGAAGTATTCTTATAATGTGGGCATCTGGGGCACCAGCATCTGCGGTGGTGAGATTCTCGACTCCACACAGGGCTTACCTGAATCAGCTTATCTGAAGCATCCCACGAAGGAAGGTCCTGAACTCTTGAAGCTTGGCTTTGAGAAGGGTGAGCTGTGCAGCGTGAACGGTGTGAAGTTCGATGACAAGATTAAGGCTATTCAGGCTGTGGAAGAGATCGGTGCAGCTTACGGCATTGGTCGTGACTGTCACGTGGGTGATACCATCATCGGCATCAAGGGACGTGTAGGCTTCGAGGCCGCTGCTCCGATGCTGATTATCGGTGCACACCGTTTCTTGGAGAAGTACACGCTCTCAAAGTGGCAGCAGTATTGGAAAGATCAGGTGAGCAACTGGTACGGCATGTTCTTGCACGAGAGCCAGTATCTGGAGCCCGTGATGCCCGACATCGAGGCGATGCTGACCTCCTCACAGCGCAATGTGACTGGCGAGGTGACCCTCGAACTCCGTCCGCTCTGCTTCCAGACCGTGGGTGTAGATTCGCCCAACGACCTCGTGAAGAACAAACTGGGTGAATATGGAGAAACGGCCAAGGCTTGGTCATCAGAGGATGCCAAGGGCTTCATCAAAGTGACTTCAACCCCACTTCGTGCTTACTATCTGGCACATCCAAATGAGGAAAGGTAAGAAGAGGATTGAAAAACTGAAGGATTGAATATTCCATGATTAAAGTAGGTATATTAGGTGCGGCTGGTTATACGGGCGGCGAACTTATTCGCTTGCTGATTAACCATCCGCAGGTAGAGATTGTGTTTGCCAACAGCGAATCGAATGCGGGGAATCTTATCAGTGATGTGCATGAAGGACTGCTCGGGGACACCGAGCAATGCTTCACAGCGGAGATGCCGTTCGATCAGGTCGATGTGGTGTTCTTCTGCTTCGGACATGGGAAGAGTGAGGCGTTCCTGAAGGAGCACAGCATCCCTGCGAACGTGAAGATCATCGATATGGCGCAGGACTTCCGCATCAAGGGCAACCACGATTATGTGTACGGTCTGCCTGAGACGCACAAGGAAGAAATTGCAAAGTGTCAACATCTGGCAAATCCAGGCTGTTTCGCCACATGCATCCAGTTAGGCTTGCTCCCTTTGGCAAAGGCGGGACTGCTGACGAAGGACATCGCTGTCAATGCCATCACTGGCTCGACTGGTGCAGGGCAGAAACCCAGTGCCACGACGCATTTTTCTTGGCGCGACAACAACTTTTCGGTCTATAAGCTCTTCACACATCAGCATCTGCACGAGATTTGCCAGACCCTGAACGAGTTGAAGCCTGCCGAGGCTCCACATGTGGTAGACACATTAGATGAAGGGTATGAGGCCGAGGGCATCACGGTGGATTTCATTCCTTATCGTGGCGACTTCCCAAGGGGCATCTTCTGCACGGAAGTGGTGACGCTGAGCGAGCGTCCCGTGGAGAGCGACTTAGTCGCTCTATACAAGAACTTCTACGAGGGAGCGACCTTCACCCACTACAGCGACAAAGCGATTGACCTCAAGCAGGTGGTGAACACCAACAAGGCACTGGTGCATGTGGAGGTGTTCGGCAAGAAAGTAGTGATAACAAGCATGATTGACAACCTTCTGAAAGGTGCCGTCGGTCAGGCAGTACAAAATATGAACATCATGTTCGGCTTGGATGAGAAAGCTGGACTTAATCTTAAGGCGAGTGCCTTTTAGTTGACTATGAATTTATTTGACGTATATCCACTTTTCGACATAGCCATCGATCACGGCAAGGGATGTCATGTGTGGGATGACAAGGGACAGGAGTATCTCGACCTTTACGGAGGTCATGCTGTCATCAGCATCGGACACTGCCACCCTCATTATGTCGAGGCGATGACCCAACAATTGAACAAGTTGGGCTTCTACAGTAACTCCGTACAAAACCCTCTCCAGAAGGAACTTGCCACCCGTCTCGGCAAGGCGTCGGGCTATGAGGACTACCAACTTTTCCTCATCAACTCGGGTGCCGAAGCCAATGAGAATGCGCTGAAACTCGCTTCCTTCTACAATGGCAGAACCCGTGTGCTGTCGATGGAGAAAGCCTTCCATGGCAGAACTTCGTTGGCAGTAGAGGTGACCAATAACCCAAAAATCATCGCTCCCATCAATAACAACGGGCATGTGACTTATCTGCCCATCAACGACATCCAGCCTTGGAAGACTGAGATTGAGAAGGGCGATGTGTGCGCTGTCATCATCGAATGTATCCAGGGTGTGGGTGGCATCCGCATGGTAACCAAGCGGTTCATGCAGGAACTGCGTACCCTTTGTGACCAGCACAACACTGTGCTTATCTGCGACGAAATCCAGTGCGGCTACGGACGAAGCGGAAAATTCTTCGCCCATCAGCACCTCGATGTAAAGCCAGACCTCATCACGGTGGCGAAGGGCATCTGCAACGGCTTCCCGATGGCTGCTGTGCTCATCTCGCCCAAGTTCACGCCTGTCTATGGCCAGTTGGGCACCACGTTTGGTGGCAATCATCTCGGATGTGCTGGTGCCATTGCCGTACTCGATGTGATTGAACAGGAACATTTGGTGGAGAACGCCGCCAAAGTAGGTGAATATCTCATCGACACGCTCAAGGCTGAACAGAAATCCGGAAAACTGCCCCATGTGGTAGATGTCCGTGGTGAGGGTCTGATGATTGGTATCGAATTGGACATTCCCTACAAGGAGCCACGCACACGCCTTATCAAGGAAGAGCACTGCTTCACAGGCTGTTCTGGCACCAACGTCATCCGTCTGTTGCCACCGCTCTGCCTGTCGATGGACGAAGCCAAACTGTTTATCGAAAAGTTCAAGAAAGTTTTATGACGTTTCGTCCTTTCTTCAACTTCAACTGCTTCAGCTCGCCATTCACGGTGAGCTGAATTTTTTGTGCTTGCTGGGCCGTGAGGGTGAGCGCAGTGACGCGGCTGTTTTCCCACGCCATATCGACAGCGATACCACCGCGGGCACGGATGCCGGACACAGAACCATCCTTCCAGTTGTCGGGAAGGGCGGGCAGGAGTTCGATGGTGAGTGAAGGTTCCTCCTTCTCTAACACAAACTCGCTCTGCATCAGCATCTCAATGACGCCAGCACAGCCGCCAAAGTTTCCATCAATCTGGAAAGGCGAGTGGGCATCCAACAGATTGGGATAGGTGCCGCCACCACGACGGGCATCAGGACCCTTGTAGCCATCGGGAGTAACAAAAGAAAGGAGTTTCCGATAGATGTGGTAGGCATTCTTGGCATCGTGGAGACGGGCATAGAGATTGACGCGCCAACCCGTGCTCCAGCCCGTGGTCTTGTCACCTTTCAGTTCGAGCGTTCGGGATGCGGCACGATGGATGGCCTCCTTCGAGTTGACGCCATCATTGATATTATGTCCTGGATAAACGCCGAAGAGATGGCTCTGATGACGATGGTGTGGGTCTTCATCCTCCCAGTCGTAGAACCACTCCTGCAGATTTCCCTTCTTGCCAATCTTATAGGGCTGAAGTTTTGCCAGTGCGGCATCGGCCTCTGCGATAAAGTCCTGATCCGTTCCTAAGATGATGGCGGCATTGCGGGCATCGGTGAGGCACTCACGAATCATGGCGAGGTCGGCAAAACCGCCGTAGCAAGTACGTCCATGATAGCCTTGGTCGGTGATGAAGACGTTCTCGGGCGAAGTGGAAGGAGCGGTAATCAGATGCTCTTCCCCCGGCACACCCATGTCTTTCGTGGAGACGAGCCAACCGAGACAGAAGTCGGCAGCGCCTTTCAAGACGGGGTAATATTCCTTGAGGAAATCCTTGTCGAGTGAGAAGGTGTAGTGCTCCCAGATGTGGGTGCTGACCCAAGCGCCGCCCATGTTCCAGTTGGCCCACATGGGGTCGCCCGTGTGGAGTCCGACGGGACAAGTCATCGCCCAGATGTCGGTGTTGTGGGCGAGGCACCAACCTTTATCCACGCCGTAGTAAGCCTTGGCAGTGAGTTCGCCAGAGCCTTGCAGTTCCTTCATATAGGTGAA
Source organism: Bacteroidaceae bacterium (assembly GCA_045117095.1). GTDB lineage: Bacteria > Bacteroidota > Bacteroidia > Bacteroidales > Bacteroidaceae > Minthosoma. The sequence continues at coordinate 8,484 of JBGUMY010000201.1, forward strand.
GAGCGACTGGTGCATCTCGGGCAGGGCTGCCGTCTCTGCAGGCCAATAATTCTCCTCCACATTGATGTTGCTGGTGTAGTTGCACGACCACGGCGGCAGGATGCTCTCGTTCCAGAGTCCTTGCAGGTTGGCAGGGACATTCGGAGTCCGCGAACAGGAGATGAGCAGGTAGCGGCCGAACTGGAAATACAGGGCTTCGAGGGCAGGATTGAAGATGGATTCATCCACATACTCACGCAGCATCTCGTCGGTGGGACGATCATCCTCATCCTCGGTGCCGAGTGATAGTTTCACACGGTCGTAGATGGATTTGTAGTCGTTCATGTGGCGGTTCAGAAGCTTGTTGTAAGGAATCTTCACCAGCCGCTCCAACCGCGCATCGGAGATTTGCTTATAAGGCTTCCCCTCCTTCACGGGGTCCTTGTCGTAGCCATTGAAGGAGGTGGCATTGACGATGTAGAGGGTCACATCCTTGTCACCATTCGTCTCAATCACCTCATCGTCAGCTCCAATACCTGACGCATCTACCTTCACTTTCGTGCGGAAATGGATGCCACGATTGGGGTCGTAGGCAAACTTGTCCTTCGCATCGTAGTAACTCGGCAGGGAGGCATAGCCCGCATGACCATCCATCGTCAGCACGCCCTGGGTGGACGCGGTTGTCACGTGCGGCAGTTGGCTGCCCACCGACACTTTGGCACGGATGCCCTGGGGATTGTCGGTCGTGAGGCGGATGACGATGCCTGAGTCGGGATGCGTGGCGAAGTACTCCATGGAATACTGATACTCGCCCCTGCGCCATTTCGTACGCGCCGTGGCATTTTCGATGTCGAGCCAGCGCATGTAGTCGCTCACCGCTTCCGTCGTGTCCTGGAATTCGATGGTCAGGTCGCCCAACGGCTGATAGTTCTGCGAGAAGTGTCCCTGCACATCGTGCTGCAGGCGGTCGGCCTCCTTGTAGTCACCCTTTCTGAGCGCCTCGCGGATGAGGGGGATGGACTTGTGGGCATCGGGCGAATACACGTTCATGTTGCAGGGTTCACCCGTCCATAACGTGATGTCGTTGAGCGAAATCCGTTCGCGATTGGGGTTGCCATAGATGATGCCGCCCATCGTGCCATTGCCAATGACGAGCGCCTCCTCAAAATAATGCGCCGGGCGGTCGTAGTGCAACACTTGCGCCTCGACCATCGCAATGGTCTGGACACACAGGACAATCAGTAAGATAAATCTCTTCATAGTCGGTATTGGATTGGTTTTCGGCTCAAAGGTACGACGAAAAAACGACACCCGCAAACATCCTCCTGATTTTTTCTGATACATGATAATATCTTCCCTCCTGATTCGTTATTAAAGATAAGAATTGAAAGCAAAGATGAAGAATCGTATCACAATAAGACCCGCAGTCCAGACGGATGCCGCGGTCATCCAGCAGATTTATGCGCCGTACGTGACGCAGACGGCCATCACGTTTGAGTATGAAGTGCCATCCATCGAGGAGATGGCGCGACGCATCGCCGAGGTGGAGAAGAAATACCCGTGGATCGTGGCAGAGGAAGACGGCAGGGTGGTGGGCTATGCTTACGCCAGCCCCTTCAAGCAGCGGGCCGCCTACCAGTGGGCTGTCG
>JBGUMY010000202.1:0-12132 GCA_045117095.1 Bacteroidaceae bacterium
CAATCATCTTATTAGAAAAACTTGACTATATCGTTCAAGGGTCTCCGTTCAGGACGATTTGGCTCTTCTGCTCTATAGCCAAGTGAAATAACCGCCATAATCGTTTCGTTTTCAGGGATGTTGAAGAGCATACGGAGGCTATCTGCATCGCGCATTCCCATGATGAGCGTATCGAAACCCATGGCACGAGCCTTCAGAATCAGGTAGCAGTTGCTCAAACCATTGTCGTAGGCGCCCCATCCGTCGCCCACCTCGTTCGTCTGGTTGCCTTGGAAGAAACCCGACTTTCTTCTCTCGAATGTAGAAACTATCAGAACAGGGGCATCCTTGATGCGATCTTTGTTTCCTCCTACCATATCCTGAACGGCGGCCACTTTCTCGTCGCTGATAGCCACATAATATTTCGTAGGCTGCTGATTAGCCCACGACGGAGCCTCTTGTGTAGCTGTTAGAAGTTCGCGAACCTCGGCCTCCGAAATCTTCTTCGAGGCATCGTAGCTGCGGACACTTCGTCTTGTTGTCAGTACTTCGTCGAATGATATAACGTCCTTCGACATTTCTTTTTTCTCATTACAACCAGTTGTGGCCAATAGTGCTGCCAAAGCACATAAAATCATTACTTTCTTCATTTTCTTTAATTTGTTTATTTGTTGGTTTATTTATTTTGCTTCACGTTGTTTTTGCATGCCGCCAAAGTCATCAGCACTACGGCTGCTCGTAAAATCTTTCTCATTTTCATCTCTGTTTCGTTTTTTGAGGTTATTATCTGATTTTATTTTTTCTGTAACTGTCGGAGTTCCTGATTGCTGACGGCGTAATTGTAGATGCGGAAGTCGGCCACGTCGGTCTGCGTCAGGTATTTGTCGCCACGGAAGGGAGCACGGCCTATCCAACAATTGGCGGGGGCTTCCTTAAATATCTCAGCAAGGATGGGCATGTTGTCGTTCCGTCCGATAAGTTTGCCGTCGAGGAACAACTCGCCTTTGTGGCCCTGCTGACGGTAGAGGGCGTGAATCCATACATCACGCTTGGGTTTGCTGCCTTGCATGATGATTTGCTCGTGTTCATAGCCACCGGTGGAGGTCTCGAAACGCTGCTCGTTCAGGCGCATGGCCATGTAGGGACCTTCGTGGGCACTGTTCTCCGCCAGTTGGGAGACGGCGAAAAGAAAGTGGCCGTAGCCGTCGAGCTGATTCTCGGAATTGACCTTGAAATGGACGGAAACGGTGAAGTCACGAAGTTGACTGATAAGGACACCGGTCTCGGTTGTGAGGTCGTAGTAGCCGTTGTTCGCTCCCAGATGGAGGATGGCAGGGTTCGTTTCGTCTATGCTGGCTGTTCGACGCAGGTATTCAGGTTGCCACTTGAAGCAATATTCTGCCTGCTGTTCAGTCTTAATCGTAGGTGTAGGCAGCGCCGAGGTCATCTTAGTGGTCAGTCTTCGGATATGATCTTTTAGAATCTTGTAAGCGGGTTGTGGCATGCTGCCGTGGTCGTAACCCTGCATCTCGTAGAGTGTCACGTCCCTGTGGCCTGCGAGCTTCAGCATGCGCCAGAAGTAGGCCTGCTCCTCATAGCGGCCATAGAGTTCCAGTTCCCTGTCACCTGAAATGATGACCATAGGTGGGGCATCGGGACGGACATAGGTGAGTGGAGCATATTGGTCGATGGTCGCTTGCAAGGGAGGAATGCCCTGCTGCTTTCGGATGTTGTAGTGCGTGACGCACTGTCCGCTGAAGGGCACAAGAGCTGCCAAGGAGTCGGCATCAACACCATATTTGGCGAGCCATCTTTTGTCTAAACCGATGATGTCCAAAAGATAGCCACCTGCGGAGTGTCCGGCCACGAATATCTTGCGATGACTGCCACCGTATTGCTCGATGTTCTTGTAAGTCCAGGCTACAGCTGCTGCGGCATCATCCAGGACATCATCGATTTTTGCTTTCGGTAGCAAACGGTAGTTGGCGGCGACGATCACCAAGCCGCTGTTCTTCAGCTCTTGGTCAATGTGCTTGTTGCCGCTCTCGATGCCACCACCGTGGAACCACACTACCACAGGTGCGTCCTTTTGATTTGTAGGGTAATAGACATCGAGCTTGCAGCGTTCCTGAGCATAGGCTTCGGCAGACTCTGTGTAGGAGATGTCATTCACTTGCTGATACTGCTGACGCTGTGCTTGCGAGATGATTGACAACTGCATGAATGTGAAGAATATTGCAATTTTCAGTCTCATAGGTTTGTGTTTGTTGGGTTACTTGATAGATAATGCTAATTATTGGTGCAAATATACTGATAATTCCGTAATTATCACTATCTTTGCCATTAGTTTTAAATGTATTTATGAGAAAAACAAGTAGAACAATGGATTTCAAAGGAAAAATTGTTGGATCCGTTCCCTCTTGCTCGACTCCTCACTCGATGGTTGGACTTTGACATCCACGAAATAGAACATAAACGAATAACAGAATGAAGAAGATCATTAACCCTTGGCTCGGACATCCAGAATACAACTGTTTTGCCTGTTGTCCAGACAATCCCATCGGACTTCACTTAGAGTTCTATGAGGATGGTGATTATATAATCAGTACGTAGCATCCTGAACCTAACTATCAAGGATGGATTAACACTATGCATGGTGGCATTCTGAGCACACTGATAGATGAAGTATGCGGATGGGTCGTCACTCGAAAGTTGCAAACAAGTGGCTATACTGTTCAGCTGAATGTGAAATTCAAAAAAGCCATTCCGACAACAGAACCAGAACTGACCATACGGGCTAAAGTTACAAAACAAGTTCGGAATTTGGTGTATATTAATGCGGAAATCACCAACTCCAAAGGTGAACTATGCAATGAGGGAGAGGCTATCTATTTCTTGATGAATCAAGAGAAGGCCAAGGAGATGGGGTTTCTTTATTGCGAGGTGGAAGATGAATCTTTTGACACAAAATAATTTGTTGTAACAAGATTCATCCGTTCAGAAAACGTGGCTATTTCTACTGATTAGGTATACTTATTTTAAGAAATGTTTGGGCAGAATAAAGTAAATTTGTACCTTTGTAGCCATAACAAATCATCAAGATGACTCCAATGAGAAAAATAATCACTACACTTTTAGTCTTCGTTTCGGTGTGTTTAAGCGCTCAAACCTACACCAACCATTACCCGCAGGACTTAACACAACTTGTACAAAAATGGGCGAAGAATGGCGAATGGCGCAATGGCTTCACGAAAGCCTCACCTGCTCCAACAGTGAATCTGGTGGAGTTCTATCTTCAATACCACAAGAACCCTAAACAATGGCAGGCATTGTTCCAGTGGTTGCAGACAACCGATCTTCTTTCCATCCCTGCTGGACGTGTCCCCATCCCTGAAACGACCCTGACAGTCAGCGTGGAAGATGGTGACAACTGGTGTTCACAAGATGATTTGCGAAATGGAAAGGGTAGTGAGAGCCATTACCAGAAGATAGATTTCATGTATGTGGTTCGTGGAACGGAGGGATTTTGCCGCCTTGACCACGATACATCTCGTCCACTTGCCGACTATAAGCCTGACCGTCTTGAATATTCTTTTGATTACAATCGCTTGGAGCAATTTACGTCGATTCCTGGCACTTTTAACATCATGTTTCCATGTGATTGGCATGTAGCGAAGGTGAAAACCTCTGCCGAGAGTCAAAAAGTCAGAGTATTGGTAATTAAGGTGGATTACAAGTTGTAAGAGACCTATTGTGCATCATGAAGCATATGAAGAAGCTATTCATAATTCTAACTTTAATATTGGTTTCGCAAATGGGTTGGAGTCAAGGATTTAAGAATCCTGTACTCCCAGGCTTTCATGCTGACCCTTCCGTATGTCGTGCTGGCGATGACTTCTATTTGGTGAACAGCACCTTCCAATATTTCCCTGGGGTACCAGTATTCCACAGCAAGGACTTGATACACTGGGAGCAAGTAGGTGCCTGTCTCACCCGTGAGTCACAAGTTCGTATAGAGGGAATGGATGAGCAGAAGGGCATCTATGCTCCCACCATCCGGTATCATGAGGGACGCTTCTATATGGTAACGACAGTCTATCCCTCGCGTCGCCATTTCTACGTATATACTGATGACCCGAAGGGCGAATGGAGTGATCCCATTTATATCGATTTCGCCATTGGCAGCTGTGACCCTACGCTGTTCTTCGATGAAGGCAAATGCTATTTCCTGTGGAAGGAAGGCGAAATCAAAATCTGTGAGATAGATGTGAAAACTGGCAAGCAGCTCGGTGATAAACATCTTTTGGGTGTAGGTCTTGGTGGCCGATACCCCGAGGGACCCCATATCTATAAGAAGGACGGCTATTACTATTTGTTGTTGGCAGAAGGTGGCACGGAGCATGGGCATCATGTCAATATCCTTCGCAGCAAGAATTTGTTCGGACCTTACGAATCTAACAGCGCCAATCCGATTCTTTCGCATTTCAGCATGAAGATGCAGAACAGCCCGATTCAAGGACTTGGCCACGCTGATTTGGTGCAAGCTCTTGACGGCTCTTGGTGGATGATTTGTCTCGGCTATCGTACCCACGGCTATCTACAGCATGTCATGGGACGAGAGACTTTTCTTGCGCCAGTAATTTGGGAAGAGGGTGGATGGCCTATCGTGAACCGCGACGGAACCTTGCAGCTTGACATGCAGTGCAAGACGCTGCCTCAGGTGCCCATGCCTGTGGAGCCAACCCGAGATGACTTCGATTCTGATAAGCTGTCGCTCTATTGGAGTCACTTGAATATGCCGCAAAAGGAGAATTACTCGCTGAATGCTCGCAAGGGATGGCTCAGACTGAGAACCTCTACCATCACACTTGATGAAGTGGGGAATCCCACCTTTATTGGTCATCGACAGTCAGAAGCGAATTTCAGCGCAACGACAAAGGTGGATGTGTCAGGGCTGAAAGACGGTGGTGTAGCTGGCATTACAGCCTATGCTGCCCACCATAATCATTATGATATGCAGGTGGTTGTAAGGGATGGTAAGCGATACTTGCAGGCCAAGATCCGCATAGGTGAGATGGAGCATATAGAAAAAGAATTTCCTCTGAATGAGAGTACTGTTTACCTGCGTATTACTGCCGATCCGCAATTCTATCATTTATTCTATTCCACGGATCATGAGCATTTTACCCATCTTGCCCGAATGGATTATCGTTATCTGAGCACCGAGACTATTGGTGGCTTTACAGGTGTGCATCTTGGCATTTTTGCTCATACCCTTTCCTAGACTATCAGCTATGCTGACTTTGACTGGACTGATTTCAAATTTGAAAAATAACATTTTATGAAACATATTATATTTTTATTTGTATTGCCATTCTTTTTTTTATGCTCATGTGGCACCAAGACCTCAAAGAATGTAATATCGGCAGAAATGGCTTACGAAGGTGTCAGCAACTACTGCCATGATACGTATGATTGGAGTGTGGCAGAGGAGAACCCTTCCATCATGTACATTGAGATGGGCGAAGAAACGGATTCTGCCTATCAAGTGGTATTCCGCAGTTATACAGGTGCGTTGGTGTATTTTTATGTCGACAAAATAAGTGGTACCACAAGAATGGTTGAGTATGTTCCGACTCTTGATGTTAAAAACGAAGCTGGAACTATTAATATATTCGATTACATAGAGAAAGAAAACTAAAAGCGTATGATGCAATTCAAAAAGGGATTGGGCTGGAAAGCTTGTTATGATGAAGAACGTAACCTCTACACGGCACAGACATCGTGGAGAGGGAACTATCATCTTTATGAGATTAATGCAGAAATATGGAATCAGCTTGGTGAGTCTGGCGTGGATTCTGATGAACTGATTCATTCTGGACGGCACCTTTATTATAGTGAGGACAATCCTATTGGTCCACCAACCGATATGGTGATTGATGAGAACTACGCTGAATTATGCCCTTGGGCAAATATTCAGAAGAGCGAAAATGTCATGCCTGAAGAATTAACGGACATTGCTGTTGATCTTTGGGAGAATGAAGCAACTTGTGACCAAAGAAAGAAACAGAATGAAAAGTAAATGAGCTTCATCAAGTATAGAACCCTATAAAATAGATAAGAATGAAGATAATAGATGACAATCTGATTAATGGCGTGGTGGAAGAGGCAAAGAAATCCCCACGGCTGAGGATGAATTACAATTTCCACGAAAGTCTTCAGGAAAAATGCCACCGTTTCCTCAATGCCTTGGAGCCAGGTACGCAGATACCTGTGCATCATCATCCTGATAAAGACGAGACCTTTGTGATTCTGAAAGGTAGAGTCAGGGTTTCCACCTACAATGATGAAGGTGAAGTCATAGAATCCTGTGTTATCAGTCACGAAGATGGGCGATATGGTGTTGATATCCCCAAGAACGTTTGGCACGGATTGGAGTGTTTGGAACCGAGTGTCTTACTGGAATGTAAAGCAGGCCCCTTTGTCGCACATGAAGTAGATGGAATCTTGGAAATAAAAAAAATAACAGATTCAAAAAAGCTCGCTTCGTTGGACTATCAAAATGTCTGTGAAAGCGAGCTTTTTGTGCCATAATTATTTTTTTGTAATAGACGACATTCTTACATTTGCGGAAAGTATCATTGATGGTGAAATAGCACAAAATTAAAAGCATTATGCAATACCTCAGATTTTATAAGGACCGACTACCTTTTAAGCCGAAGTCAAATGTGGTAATCTATTTTGACGTGATGGGCGTAGTGAACAAAAAACAAAAACCATATTTTGACATCCTCGATGATCTTTATGACGAGATTGTGGCAGAATTTCGACAGGGTGGATTGGAGTTTTGTTTCCTGCCGAGGATTGCCCGTGACATGGATTTGAATAAAATCTACCACTATTTCAATCCTCAGGCAAGTGAAGAGGATCATATTCCTTATTTCAATCTCTATTATGACCGAGATTTATTGGAATACATGGTGGCTGATTACGATGAACGGAACCTTAAACCTGGTCTTATTCAATACATGGGTGAAGGTTTCGACACGAAAGATGAATATACTTTTTCTTACACGCCTTTTCCTTCTAACTTCGAGTACATGCCCTTCGAACTGATTCAACGGTATGTGGAGCAGCATGGTGTTCGCGAGGCCTTCTTTGCAAGAGCAGTAAGAGAGTGTGTGTTCGATAGGTTCCTTCCTAAAAAGTCCAAAGAATCGTCGGCACCGCTTCGTAGCGAATCATCTTGTGTGCAACGCTCAAACGCTGTGTACGACGAAGAGGATGTGGAGATGGTGATGAGTGAGGTGCAGATGCTTGTGGAACGTCTTCGGCAGAGCGGAGTGGGGGAAATCGCACTCATGCGACTGTTCAAACCCACACAAGAACTGAGTCGCATACATGTCCGCTACGGACGTATCTTCCTGCCTGACTACAACAACAAGGAAATCAAGATGCCTCCTTTGTCAAAGGCAATTTACATGCTTTACCTGCGCCATCCTGAAGGCATCAAGTTTTCTTATCTGCCCGACTATCGGGAAGAGCTGCTGCATTTGTATGAACTGATTTCTGGACGTGATAGCCGTGAGGATATCCGAAGAAGCATTGATGACGTAACTGACCCCACACGTAACTCCATCAACGAGAAATGCTCCCGAATCAAACAGGCCTTCCTGCGAGAGTTTGATGACAGCATTGCTCAAAATTACTATATCACGGGCGATAGAGGGAAAGCCAAAAAGATTCTATTGCCTCAGGAGAAGATTATCTGGGAGATGCCAGGGTAACGAACTCATTATCAGCATCAAAGCAGTACCCCTGCAAGACTTGCGATGTTTGCAAGGCTTGCAGGGATTTTTATGTTTGTATATATTTGTAGTAACTTTGCATCGACAAAGAAAAATGTCAAACCTCAAATTTATCAAAATTATGGATTATTCATTGAAAGATTTGAAGAATGCAGCCTCTCTGATTCAGAAGAGCGTGTTCGGTAAAAAGAGCGAGTATCAGTTGAAGTTCAACCATGAAGCCGACGGCTGCTGGTATGTGGACTTTCCGAACTGGCCTTTTGACCATCACAACCTGATGATGGTGGCAGGTGCTGATAAACTTTGTGCGTACCTCTCAGATGATGATAAGGAGACACGTGTCAATGTGATTCCTGCATCAAAAGAGGAGAAACATGAAGGTTATATAACACTATGTCGCCTTGACCACTCACTGACAGGTGGCGCACATTATGAGGTGAAGGGGCTGAAAGGATTCACAAGAAAAATATGGCTTTGTCCTGTCACCCTCTTTGTACTTGGGCAGTATCCTGCTTATATTTACTTGAAGAAAACTGTTTAAAAGAAACAAAGTTATTAACCCATTAAAATCATTATTCAACATGAAACAGAAAATTTATAACCTCATCGTCCTGGATGCCTCAGGTTCCATGTACAGCATCAAAAATGAAGCCATTGCTGGCGTAGTTGAAACCATTCAGACCATCCGTACGGCACAGGATGAGAATGCCGACCAAGAACAGTTGTTTAGTTTGGTCGTGTTCAATGGCAAGCGCATCGCCACGATTTATGATCGTATGCCCATCGCCCAAGTGGCTGACTTTAAGGAGAAGGACTATCTACCTACGGACAACACTCCTCTCTACGATGCAATGGGTGATTCCATCACACACCTGCATCAATACATCAGCGAGGATGACAACGTCTTGGTGACCATTATCACAGATGGATATGAAAATTCCTCCGTAGAGTGGAATCATCAGCGAATCAACCAACTTGTTGAGGATTTGAAGAAAAAGAACTGGCTCTTCACCTACATAGGCGCCAACCAGGATGCGTTGGCTGTCGCCAAAGGGATGGGTATCGATCATGGCATGAACTTCATGTCCAGCGCTGCTGGTACAAAGAAGATGTTCCTTAAGGAAAAACTCTCCCGTAGTGCTTTCTATAGTAAACTGGCTCGTGGTAAGAGCTTTTCAGATGCAAAGTCGGAAGAGTTCTTCGTGGATGATGATTCGCACGACGGTGATGCATAAACTAATTCAAAAGGGCTGATTCTGGTGCGAGAGTCAGCCCTTTTTCAATCCAACAGGGGATCCAACCCCATCCCCCATTAATATTTCAAGTAAAATGTTTTTCTGGAGTTATCACCCATAGGGATGCGACATTCGCATCTTATCCGTTCGGATTTTTCCTTTTGGCTCAACAGCTTCAACATTTGCCCAATTTGCTTGTCGTTCAACTTGGCAGGGTCGAACCAATTTCCAAAACCATCGCTGTCTTCCATCATCATTGACTCAGGATAGCGCATCAGCACATTGCCGCTTTCTTTGTCCAACACACACTTAACATCCTTCACCTCATCATCACGCATCAATGTCACCATGCTTGATTCTGGCGACACGATCATGCCATCGATGAGCACACCGACATCGATCCATTCTTCTCCCCATGCTTCATCAGATCCGATGTCCAGCACAAGTCCGGCATATTGTCCTTCGGTTTTCACAATGGTCGGACTCAGCTTCTGTTGGTTCGGAGCCTTGATCATATCGGCTGTGAGTGCTTCAAACTTTACCATTTCAGCATCGGACTTCCGTATATAGCCCACTTCTAAATTCGGGGCGTAATCTTGATAGATATTCACCTTCCAGAAGTCACCTTCTTCACCTAACAAAAGAAGAGTCTCCCCTGCATATTCCACTGCCTTTTCAGCTGTACACTCACTGGGCACTTCTGTGTCTGACCATGTTTCATTCACTTGCGCCTCACCTTCTTCATCATCCTCTTTCAACCAAATCATACGCCATGGACTGTCTGCACTGGCTGACTTGAACACGTCTGCGCCTTCCTCTGCAGTCACTCGTACAAATGCCTCTATCTTTGGTACTTTCACGCCCAGCACATTGTCTGAATTATCTGTTATTTGATTGCTTTTGGCATTACTTGTGCAACTACACAACATCAGGGAGGCTATTACTCCTAAAACGAATTGAAAACTATTTTTTCTCATGATGCTATAAATTTAATAATTTAGACATGAACTTTTCTTTGTTAACGATGAATCTCAGATGAGTTCCTTCTCCCAACAAGGTTTCACCTGAATAGGCTGCGACCTTGAACTCGATTTTCTTGCCATCAACTTTAGTCACTTCGGCTGTGGCAGTCACCTTGTCGCCTGTTTTCGAGGGTTTTAGGTGAGATGATTCTATCTGACAACCAACAGTTGTGTCGCCTTCTGGCAGTTCGTCCTTGACAGCAAGCATGGCGGCATTCTCCATTAAAGTCATCATGGCTGGTGTGGCGAGAACTGGCATATCACCAGACCCCATCTGAATGGCTGTGAAAACTTCGCTCACCGTTAACTCGCTTGTATGTTTCAATCCGATCTCAATCATCTGTCTCTGTTGGATTTTATTCTTAAAACTTCCATATTGTCAGTCTTTTGGCGTGTTTGATGATAAACATGTGTAAAAGTGGGTACAAATATAGGGATTATTTTGTGATTATTCAAAACTTTGCAATTATAAATTCATGAAATTATGTTTTACGCCTGTGTCTTGCTGGGTTAGGGAGTGAGAATGGAGTATTTAGGAGCGAGAATCGAGGGGGAGGGGTATTGAGATAGCAACAGCAGCGATGTGCTTCGTGGGAAACGTATCGCTGCTGTTGCTATTGGGGGGATGTGGGTCTTATTTGTTTTCTTCGAGGGCGGCAATCTTGGCTTTCACTTCCTCCATATCGGCTTTGAGTTTGTCCATCTTGCGGTTCAACTCCTCAATGAGGGCATTGCCTTGCTTGGACTTGCTGCTGAGATTGAGGAAACCAAGATTGTTCTCGTAAGTCTTGATTTCGTTCTTGAGAATATCGAGCTGACGAGTGAGACGTGAGCGTACATCACCTCCATTACTACCTTTGATGCTCTCCTTGAAGCGATCAATGCGACGTTTAGCAGCATGCTCGTTGGCATAGCCATAGAGACGATCCATCTGCTCGCGCAGGAGTTTGTAGAGCTTATCCTTCTCTCTGAAAGGAACATGACCAATCTGGTTCCACTCTTCCTGAGCCTCACGCAGTTTGGCACGGAGGTCGCCTTCAAACGTTTCGGGAACGATGGCCGCCAACATGTCGATGATGGATTTCTTCTTGTCCATATTAGCTTTCTGCTCCTCATGTTCTCCCTTGTTCGCCTCTTTCTTGGCTGCGAAGAAGGCATCGCAAGCGGCGTTGAAACGCTCCCAAATCTGGTCACTGTATTTCTTGGGCACTGTACCAATCTCTTTCCACTTCTTTTGCAACTCGACGAGGACATCAGTGGTGGCTTTCCAGTCGGTGCTGTCCTTCAGAGCTTCTGCCTGTTCAACGAGTTCAAGTTTGAGGGCATAGTTCTGATTGAGGTTGTTGCGGACAGTCTGGAAGTATTCGCCTTTGCGTGTGAAGAAATTGTCACAAGCAGCACGGAAACGCTCGAAGATTTTGGTGTTCATCTTCTGGGGCGCATAACCGATAGTTTTCCATTCAGCCTGTAGTGCTGTTATTTTTTCTGACATAGCGTTCCACTCAGCGAAGGTCTTGAGTTCGTCGAGGTTGAAGCCTTCGATGGTCTCGCAGATGGCAGTCTTCTTTTCGAGGTTCTCCTCTTCCTTCTGCTTGCGGGTCTCAAAGTATTCCTGGTGACGTTTGTTGATAACTGTGGAGGCGTCCTTGAAACGTGTCCAAATCTGTTCGCGTAGGTCGCTGGCTACAGGTCCTGTCTCACGGAAGTCCTGATGCAACTGTTGCAGTTTGCGGAAGGCGACGATAATGTCAGTCTCGGCTGCTAAGGCTTCTGCTGCCTCACACAGCGCAGTCTTCTTTTCGAGGTTCTTCTTGAAGTCGTAAGCACGCAATTCATTGCTGAGCTTGAGCGTGTCATAGAAAGCCTCGACAGCTTGCTGATAGGTCTTCCAAAGACTGGTGGCCTTGTCAGCAGGAACTTCTTTGATGTCGTTCCACTGCTGCTGGAGTGCCTTGAAGTCATTGTAGGCACGGTTGATCTCGTCTGGATTCTCCGTCAGTGTGTTAATCTTTTCAATGATGGCGAGTTTCTTCTGGTAGTTTTCCTCGCGCTCCTGTTCGAGTGCAGCTATTGCGGCAGCACGTTTCT